>JADFDL010000052.1 GCA_018262875.1 Rhodocyclaceae bacterium
CTCTTGATCGTCTCCATACCGAGCGGTGCGCTTGCAAGCGTATTAAAGAGGCCGCCTGACATGCGCACCCCGCCCGCCTTTCCATTCCTCCGTCCGCAGGGGCTTCGCCTTGCCGTCGTGTGACGGCGGGCGTTTCTTTTTCGATCTTCAAGCAAGGAGTTCATCATGTACCAGGACCCTTCAAAAATCCGCGATCACATCGTGAAGATCCGACTCAACGACGCGGAGTCTGACTTGATCGATGCGCTTGTGAATTTCACCGGCGAGCAGAAGGCCGCGTTGCTTCGGGAGATGCTTCTCGATCAGGCGCGTCATGTGCTCATCGGTGAGGCTGATTTTGGCCGACCGGAGCGCGAAAGCGAAGTCCCTGAACCCGCCCTGTTGAGCGCCTGAGAGGGCCCTCGAAAGTGCCTATTAAGGGCCATGGGGGAAGGCTTGCGTTCGATGTGGCGCTATCCGCATCGGAGCGCGATCTCGTGGCGGCGATCGCGGCGCGCCATGGTATTTCGATCGATGAGGCGTCGGCGCGCCTGGTGTCCGATGCGCTGGCGCGGCGTGTTCGCCGTCGCACCGGCAAGAGCCCGGCGCGCGTTTTTCCGCTGAGGAAAAAATGATGACAACGAAAAATCTTTTCCCCGCTCCCCTTGTTGAGATTGATGCGAGAAAACCGGCATCGGGTCCTTCTACGATCTTCCCGTTAAAGGGTAATGCAAAGCTGGCGGTCGCTTTAGGGCGCGAAATTCGGGGTAACTGAAATGCTGTACGTCGAGATCAGAGGGCTCAAGGAATTGCAGCAGCGCGTCGATGATACGGCGAAAAAGCATGTCCCATTTGCGACGGCGCTGGCGTTGACGCGGACTGCTGGGGCAGCGAAGGAAAAAACCGTGCGGGAGATGCAGCAGAAGCTGCATATGCCTACCGACTACACGCTGAACAGCCTGTTTGTCAAGCCGGCGACGAAATCAAAGCTGTGGTCGATGGTGTACGTGAAGGATTTCGGACGAATCAGCACGGGGAAAAGGAGTGGAAAAGTAGGAAAGAGTCAGGCCGAGGTACTCGGCCATCTTTTCACGGGCGGGAACCGCGCTGAGAAGGGGTTCGAGCGCGTGCTGCACCGAATGGGTTTGCTTCCCGATGGCATGTCGATCGTGCCTGGGGAGGGTGCGCCACTGGATGGAAACGGGAATATCCCGAATGGTTTTTACATGCAGATGATGTCCTACTTCAAGATGAACATGTCTTCCAATGACTGGATGACGGATAAATCTAGGGGGCGGTTCGAGAATCGGCTTGGCAAGAAGCTCGCGGGGAATGTGCAGTTTTTCGTTTCGCGCGGTACCGGAAACTGGTTCGGGCGCGGGGCGTGGCGGTATGGGCGCATGCAGAATCTTCCGCCGGGAATCTGGCAGCGGGTCAGTTATGGGCATGGCGGGTCATCGATCAAGCCGGTCATCATGTTTGTCCGGAAGCCGACCTATCGGAAGTATTTCAACCTCGAAATTATAGCGAAAACGGCGGTAGATGAGAGATACGCGATTGAGTTCAATAATGCGTTGTCATATGCGATGGAGACGGCGCGGTGAATTATCTCAACTACGACGACGTCCGGGCGCAGTTGCAGAGCGCGGGTCTGATCCTCGACGGTCCGCTTGAGCTGGCGAAGGGGAAGAAGTCTGTCCGGTGCAAGGTCGATGGCATGGGCAGCGAGAAGCGCGGCTGGTATCGGCTGTACGAGTGGGAGATGAACCCCGGAGAGTGGATGCTGGTCGGCAGTTTCGGGGTGTTCCAGGGCGACGATGCGGGTTCGCAGAAGATCGAGCTGTCGAAGCGCTGCGACGATTGCGGCCACGAGATGCCGATCCGCGAGAAGGCGTGCCCGAAGTGCGGCGGGAAGAAGGCGAAGAAGCGCGAGCTTTCCGAAGAGCAGAAAAAGGCGCTGCGCGACCGGGTCATGGAGGACCGGAAGCGCATGGAGGCCGAGCGCGAGGCCGAGAGCCACCGGGCGGCGCAGTGGGCCGGCGCGGTGTGGCGCGCGAGCCGGGAGGCGGCGCCGGGCGAGATCGAATATCTGACGCGCAAGCATATCGCCGGCACCGGCGGCGCGCGCATCTTCGAGAGCAACGACGGCGTCATGCTCGATGGCGCGGAGAAAGAGGATTATCAGTACCTGGCGCAGTTCCATGGCGCCATGGTTTTCCCGATGTGCGACACGCGGGGCATGGTGTTCGGCGTGCAATTCATCCTGTCGCGCGAACTCCACAAGGAGCGCATCGCGCGCACCGAGCGGGACAAGGAATACTGGCCGGCGGGCATGAGCAAGCAGGGCAAGTATTGGCTGATCGGGAGCGCGCCGACGCGCCTGTGCCTTATCGCGGAGGGATTCGCCACGGCGATGAGCCTGCATGAGGCGACCGGGCAGACGGTGGCGGTCGCCTTCGACGCGGGCAACCTCGGCGAGGTGGCGCGCACGTTGAAAAAACACTACAAGAACCGGCCGCGATTGCTGATTTGCGCGGACGACGACTGGCTCCAGCGGTGCGGCGAGTGCAAGAAGCTGACACTTTCGGCCGATCCGCTGTGCCGGAATTGCGGAAAACCGCACGGAAAATCCAACGGGGGTATCAAGCGCGCATCCGAAGCGGCGCTGGCCCTCGATTGCGCCTATGTCGCGCCTGTTTTCTCGGCGCCGCGGCCCGAAGATCGCAAGGGGCTGACCGATTTCAACGATTTGCACGCGCTCGAAGGAATTCAGGCGGTGCGCGCGCAGATCGAGGCGAAGCTGGCCGCGCTGAAGTGGGTCGCCTCCGATCCGGTGTCTGGGGTGGCGCCGTCAGGCGCGGGAATCTCGCAACAGGGGGGCGGGGATGGCGCAAGCGCTTCGGAATTTCATGAGCGGCGGGGGGCGGTGTCCGTCCTTCCGCTCGATGAGGCGATCGCGCGGTTCGTGCCGCTCGACGATGGCACGGGCAAGCATCTGTTCGACACCTGGACCAACAAGGTCGCGCTGAAAGATCAGCTCGTCGCGCTGCTTCCGGCGGGCGTGCGCATGGATGATGTGAAGCGGCATCCCGAATGGCAGCGCCGCGGCGCGTTCTATCTCGATCAGGTGGGGTTCGATCCGTCCGGCAATGACCGGAATGTCAAGCTCAACACCTGGAAGGGCTGGCCGTTGGTGCCGAAAGAAGGCTCCTGCGATCGCCTGCTCGAACTGCTGGCGTATCTCTGCAACCACGAGGAAAACCGGCCCGATCTTTTTCAGTGGGTGCTGCGCTGGATGGCGTACCCGCTGCAACATCCCGGCGCGAAGATGGCCAGCGCGATCATTCTGCACGGCCCGCAGGGCACCGGGAAAAGCACGGTGTTCCAGACGCTGGCGAAGATCTACGGCGACTATGCCACGGTGCTCAACCAGCGCGGCCTCGAAGACAAGTTCAACGCGGACTGGTCGGATTCAAAGCTGCTGATCGTCGCCGAGGAAGTCGTCACGCGTCAGGAGATGTGGCACATCAAGAACGAGCTGAAGGAACTCGTCACCGGCGAATGGATACGCATCAATCCGAAGAACATCGCAGCCTACCGGCAGCGCAACCAGATCAACATCATCTATCTGTCGAACGACAAGCAGCCGCTGCCGCTGGAAAACGACGACCGGCGCCACTGCGTGATCTGGACGCCGCAGATGCTCGACGAGTCGTTCTATGACGACGTGTTCCTTGAGCTTGAGCATGGCGGCGTCGAAGCGTTCTACCACTATCTGCTCAATATCGACCTGGGGGACTTCCATCCGAAGAAGCGCCCGCCGATGACCGAGGCGAAGAAGAGTCTGATTCTGCTCTCACAGCCCTCGGAATTGAGGTTCATCACCGAATGGATCAACGGCGACACGGAATATCCGGTGTCCCCGTGCCTGGCGGCGGACCTGTATGCGTCCTACCTGCGATGGTGCCGGCACAATGGGGAATCCCGACCGCGGCCGTCGAATCACTTCCATGGCGAGATCGCGCGCATGCCCGGCTGGGAGAAAAAGAAATGCCGGGTCTATACGGACTGCAATTTCGACGGAAAGGCGGAGCCCAAGCCGATCGTCATTCCGCCGCTGACGGTCCTTCAGGCCGTCGGGCGGACCATGCCGGAGGGTGCGGTGCAATCCGAATGGCTGACCGGCTGCATCGTCGAATTTTCGACGGCCATGAGCAAGGGTGAGTCGAAATGGGCGGCAAACGGATGAAAATCGCCCAAAACCCCCTCGTGTTCCGGGTCTGTTCCGGGTACCCGGAACGCGTTTCGACCTTGCGGGACAAGGCTGTTCCGGGTGTTCCGGGTGTTCCGGGTTCCCCGCGCGTGTACACGCGAACGCATTTTATTTTTTTACACGCGTGCGCGCAGATTTGTTTCTCGCGTGCACGCGGAAGGTACACCCGGAACACCCGGAACAGCCTTGCGGTTATTGGGCAAATCGCGTTCCGGGTACCCGGAACAGACCCGGAACAGACCCGGAACGCGAAAAGGAAGGGCGAATGATGGGGCGCGACGCCATTTTCCTGACGAAGAAACAATTCGCCGATCAGCAGGGATGGTCGCCGTCGTATGTCACCGAGCTGGCGAAGACCGGCCGGCTCGTGCTCAACGAGAAAGGGCGCGTCAATGTCCAGGCCAGCCTGGCGCGCATCCGCGAGACGGCGGCGGGAACGCATCCGCATGTTGCCGAGCGCCATGCTTCGGCCCGAGGCAAGACAGCGCCGGGAGGCGGACCGGAAAGCGGCAAGGAAGAGGGCATCCCGACGCCGCCCACCAGCGAGGACGGCCGGCTGGCCGTGCGCAAGTACCGCGAACTGATCACCGGAGAAGACCGCAAGATCGACCTGGGCCTGCTCAAGGGGGATCTGCTGCACCGGGCAGAGGCCGATCACCTGTGGCACGACATGGGCGTGGCGATCCGCGCCGGCATCGAGGCAGCGATGGAACGGCTGGCGCCCCGGCTTGCGGCCAGCACGGACGCGAAGATCATCGCGAAGGAAATCGGCGAGACGCTGCGCGACGAGCGGCGCAAGGTCAAGCGGCTGCTGATTTCGGCCCTCCGGCAGGCAAGGATGGCGCCATGAACGCCCGGCTCGAATCGATCCCGCTGGCGTCGGCGCGCTTGATGCGCGAGAAGGTCGAACTCGATATCGAGAAAACAAAGCTCGATACGAGGCGCAGGAGCGTTTTGAAGCTCGCGGACATGGTAGAGAACGGTCGATGGCTCAAAAATCGACTGGAGACCCGTTTAATCGATCTGGAAGCCGAATTGCTGGAAACGATCACCCCCGGCGATGACGAGTTTCATATCCACGCCCTGCTCGAAGACGCCCTGCACCGATTCCTCGCGGCGGCGGCGGCGGAGCTGGCCGACCTGGGCGAATCTCACCAGAAAAGCGCGGCGGCGGGGCTGCGGCCGCGTCGGCCGCTCACGGTGTCGGAATGGGCGGACGCCAAGCGGGTGCTCAAGACCGGCACGGCGAATCCCGGGCCGTGGCGCACGGCATTGGTCCCCTATGCCAAGGAAATCATGGACTGCCTGTCGGCGCATTCGCCGGTGGCGCGGGTCGTGTTCATGAAATCGGCGCAGGTGGCCGGCACCGAGATGGCGATCAACTGGCTGGGCTACGTCATGGAACATGCCCCGGCGGAAATGCTGATGGTCATGCCCACGCTGGAACTGATGGACCGCTTCGTCAAGCGCCGGCTGAACCGGCTGATGGAGGAGACCGACGCGGTGTCGGCCCTTTTCAAAGGCAACGTCAAGCGCGACGCCGGGAATTCGCTGGGGTTGAAGGTCTATCCGGGCGGTTCGCTCATCATGGCCGGCGCCAACAGCCCGAACAGCCTGCGATCGGACGCCGTGCGATACACGATCTGCGACGAGGTCGACGGCTTCGAGTGGGAAGTCGGCAACGAGGGCGACCCACTGACGCTGATCGAGAACCGCATGCGGACCTACTCGCGGCGCAAGCTGTTCCTGGTATCGACGCCGACGATCAAGGGCGCGTCGCGCATCGAGCAGGAGTATCTGCGCTCGGACCGGCGCCGCTACCATGTGCCCTGCCCGCATTGCGGAGAGGTGCAGCATCTGCGGTGGTCGAATCTGAAATGGCGCACCTCGCCGCTTGCGGAAAACAGCACGGCGCGCAAGGTCGTCATCAACTGCTGGTACGAGTGCGAGCACTGCGGGGCCAGCATCGACGAGCACCACAAGCCGGCGATGCTGGCCGGCGGGCGCTGGATCGCAGAGGTGCCCGAAGAGAAGACGCGCGGCTACCACATCAACGCCCTGTATTCGCCGATCGGCATGGGGCTGCGCTGGACGGAACTGGCGCAGAAGTGGCTCGACGTGCAGGGCGATTTCGGCGAGCTGAAAACCTTCGTCAATACCTACCTGGGCGAGACCTGGGAAGACCCGACGCGCAAGAAGTCGGAATCGCGCGAACTGATTACGCGGGCAGAGCCCTACCGGCTGCGCACCGTGCCGCGGGGCTGCCTGAAGATCACCGTCGGCGTCGACACGCAGGACAACCGGCTGGCCGTGCATTACCTCGGGCACGGCAAGGGGCGCAGATGGTGGGCGCTCGATTACGTCGAACTGCCCGGCGATCCTGGCCGCGATCAACTCTGGCACGACCTCGAAAACATGCTCGCCACTCCGCTGCGCAACAACTCCGGGCGCGACCTGCTGCCGGCCGCCGTGGCGATCGACGTGGGCGGACACCATGCCGACGACGTGAAAGCCTTCACGCTGAATCACAAGCTCAAGTGCATCGTCATGGCGATCAAGGGCAGCCCGCGACGGCTGAACAGCGTGCTGCCGCGACGGCCTGAGAAGAAGGAATTCAACCATCGCGGCAAGGTGGTGCGTGGCGGGGCCGAAGTATGGGAGGTTGGCACCGAGCATGCGAAGGATCGGCTGATCAATGACCTGTCCGGCGACAAGGAACTGGCGGCCGAAGAGCGACGCGGGCATTTTTCAGCCGATCTCGACGAGGGGTATTTCGATCAACTGACCAGCGAGCACTACAACCCGGTGAAGAACCGCTACGAGCTGAAGAAGGGCAAGCGCAACGAGGCGCTGGATACCTGGGTGTATGCCTGGGCGGCGGCGCACCATCCGCTGATCCGCATCGACAAGATGCGCGATCCGGATTGGGAGGCGCTGGCCGCCCAGCTTGAGCCGCCCGTCGATGCCGCCGGGCGCGAAGTCCCGTCGCCCGCATCTTCGGGCAGCATGCTCTCCGGCTGGAAGCGCGGACGATGAGCGCGCCGGATATCGTGACCGACGTTCTGGACCGCGCCGAGGCGGCGGTGCGCGAGTTTGTGCGCCGTCCCGAGTTCGCGCAGATGCTCAACGAAATGATGTCGAGCGGCGGCGGCATGGAACAGCGCCTCGCCGATAGCCTGGCGCAGCAGATTCAGAAGGCGGACGCGCCGGCCCGGCTGCATTGGGGGCGCGATCAGGTATATGTGCCGGCCAAGCCGCCAAAGCGCGAAGAGGTGAAGCGGCGCGCCGTCGATGAGGTGAGAAAAGGAGACCGCGTCGTCGAGGTGTCGAAACGCACCGGCATTTCGCGGGCAAGCCTTTACAGGATGTTGAAAGGGTAGGAAATTGAAATTGACATGCACGGACGGTAACGGCAGAATGCGCGCACGGAGCGTGAAAACTCCAAGTACAGCGGCATCCGCACCCGACAGTCCTGCGGTTTTTTTACGTCCGGCCTCAGCGTTATGGCCGGGAGGGCAGCGGATACAACAGGCCGAAAGGCTAAAGAAGCTCGCCGACTGTACTCGGTTTTCAACCTCCCGGCCGCCATGCCGGTGCGCGTGAAAACGCTCCGGCATGGTATTTCAAGACTCGTACAGGAGCGCACTATGACCACCACCGCACTGGTGCCGGTATTCACCGACGCCGAAGGCAACACCCGCTGCAGCGCCCGTGACCTCCACGCCGTTCTCGACGTTGGCCGCGACTTCGCCACCTGTCTCAAACACCCCTGCATTGAGACACCCGAAGCCGCAAGAATCGCAGCCATCCGAAACGATGGTGCGGCGACATGGCGGGGATCACACTTGCGCAGGCGCAGGCGAAGCTCGACGAGTATCTCGCGGCTGAGACCAAGGTGCTGAAGGGCCAGTCCGTCAGCATGGACGGCGAGACGCTGACGCGGGCGAATCTTGAGTTCATCCAGCGCGGCATCGATATCTGGAACAAGCGCGTGCAGAATCTTTCGGCGGCGTCCGAAGGGCGCGGCCGCGCGCGCACCGTTGCGCCGGGCTGGTGAGCGTGGCGCGAAAAATCGAGTTGAATGCGCTGGATCGTGCCATCGCGGCCGTTGCGCCGGGATGGGCGGCGCAGCGCATGAAGGCGCGCGCTGTCATGGCTTTCGGCGGCGGCTATTTCGGCGGCAGCAAGGGGCGCCGCCCGGCGTTGTCGAATTGGGCGCCGGGGTCGGCCGATGCCGATGGCGATCTGGCGCCCGATCTTGCGGATCTGCGGGCGTATTCGCGCGATCTTGCGCGCACGTCGGCGCTGGCCGGCGGGGCGATTTCCACAGTCGTGACCAATGTGGTCGGCACCGGCCTGGCGGTGCAGCCGTCTCCGGATGCGACGTTCCTCGGCTTGTCCGAATCTCAGGCGCAGGCATGGACCGACAAGGTTCAGCGCGAGTGGAAGCTGTGGGCGGAATCGGCTGACTGCGACATTACGCGCACCCAGAATTTCTATGCGTTGCAGGCGCTGGCTTTCCGTTCGGTGCTGGAAAGCGGCGACGTGTTTGCGTTGCCGACGATGGCCGGCACCGGGCGGCCGTATCGCATGGCGCTCCAGGTGATCGAGGCGGACCGGGTTTGCAATGCGGGGTTTGCCGTCGACGGCGCCGGGCTGGTGCAGGGGGTCGAACTCGACGCGAATGGCGCGCCGGTGCGTTACCACATTGCGAATCAGCATCCGGGCGCGCGCATCCGTACCGACATGACGTGGACGAAGGTGGATGCCTTCGGCGCGCAGAGCGGC
>JADFDL010000053.1 GCA_018262875.1 Rhodocyclaceae bacterium
ATGCCGTGCGCTACCGGCCGCTTGAGGGACAGACCCTGCGCCAGCTGGTCCGCTCGGGCGCGGACACCGCCGGGCTGCGCGAGCGGCTCGGCCGCTTCGTCGCCGAGTTGCACGAGGCGGGCGTCTACTTCCGTTCGCTGCACCTGGGCAACATTGTCCTCACCCCGGCCGGCACGCTCGGCCTGATCGACATCGCCGACCTGCGCGCCGGGCGGCGGCCGATCCCGCCGCACCGCCGGCGGCGCAACCTGCAGCACCTCCTGCGCGACGAGCAGGACCGCGCCTGGCTGCAGGCCGGCGGCACGGCTTTCGACGCCGCCTACCGGCAGCAGGGACAGGAGCTCGCGCGGCGATGAGGCCGGACGCAACGGACTTCCGCGCCGACATCAACGGCCTGCGCGCCGTGGCCGTGCTGGCCGTCGTGCTGTTCCACTTCGGCGTCGCCGGCTTCTCCGGCGGCTTCGTCGGCGTCGATGTGTTCTTCGTCATCTCCGGCTATCTGATGACACGCATCATCCTCGCTCCCCTCGCCGAACAGCGCTTCTCGGTGCTGCGCTTCTACCTGGCGCGGGCGCGCCGCATCTTCCCGGCGCTGGCCGTGCTGGGCGCACTGCTGCTCGCCTACGGCTGGTTCAAGTTCTCGCCGATGGACTACAAGACGCTGGCCAAGCACGCCGGCGCCAGCCTGCTGTTCTTCTCCAACCAGGTGTACTGGAAGGAATCGGGCTACTTTGACGCGGATGCGCACGAGAAGTGGCTGCTGCACACCTGGTCGCTTTCCGTCGAGTGGCAGTTCTACCTGCTCTACCCGTTGCTGATCGTCGCCGTGCATCGGTTGTTCCGGCGGCCGGGCGGCGTCGCCGGCGCGTTGTGGGCGGTCTTCCTCGCCTCGCTCGCCTGGTCGGCCTGGCTGGCCTTCGCCAACCCGTCGAAGGCCTTCTTCCTGCTGCCGACGCGCGCCTGGGAGATGCTGGCCGGCGGCTTGATCTATGTGCACCAGGGCGCCTGCAACCGCCTGGCGCGGGGCCGGGGGTGGCTGGAACCGGCCGGCCTCGCCGCAATCCTCGCAGCCAGCCTGCTGCTCACGGCGGACACCCCCTGGCCGGGCCTCGCCGCGCTGCTGCCGGTCGGCGGCGCCATGCTGGTGATCCTCGACAGCGGCGGCAGGACGCGCCTGCTCGGCAGCGCCGCCATCCAGGGCATCGGCCGCTGGTCGTACTCGATCTACCTGTGGCACTGGCCCGTCGTCGTCTGGTTGCACCAAAGTCAGTCCCAGCGGGACGGCGCCTGGATCGCCGCCGGCATGGCGGCCTCCATCCTGCTCGGCTGGCTCTCCTTCCGCCTCGTCGAGATTCCGGCGCGCGGCTTCGTCAGCCGCTTCAGCCTGGCGCCGGCACTGGCCGCCTGCGCCGCGATGGTGCTGCTGCCTTTCGCCGTCGCCGTCGTCTTCCACTACCAGAGCGAGCGCCTGATGACGCTGCGCTTCAAGGACCATCCGCGCCTGGCGGATGTCCGCGCCCTGGAAGTCTTTCAGGCACGCTATTTCAATGAGCTGTACAAGCCGCTCTACCGCGAAGGCAGCTGCTTCATGACGCCGGACAAGTCCCATGACGGCTTCGCGCCGGAATGCGCCGGCGAGCGCACGCGCATCGTGCTGTGGGGCGATTCCCACGCGGCGCATCTTTGGCCCGGCCTCAAGGCCGCAGCGGAACCGGGCACGGCAGCGCAATGGACGGCCTCGGGCTGCCCGCCTCTCCTGAACGAGGAATTCGCCAAGCGCCCGCATTGCCGTACCATCAACGACTGGGTCCTGCGCAAGGTGATGGAGGCGCGGCCGCAAGTCCTCATCCTCGCCGGCGCCTGGGTCAAGCACGACGAAGCGACGATCCGCCGCGGACTGACTGAGACGCTGGCGCGACTGCGTGCCGACCCGGCCTGGCGCCCGCGCATCGTGCTGGTCGGCAGCGTGCCGGCCTGGCGCAAGCCGCTGCCCCGGCTGCTCGCCAGCGACTTCCTCGGCGGGGACGAGCGGCAGCGTTCGCCCAACGATCTCGACCGGGACATGTCCCGCCGCGACGCATTGGTCCGACAGCTCGCCGGCGCGCAGGCGGAATTCTTCTCGCCGATATCCGTCGCCTGCAACGACGAAGGCTGCCTGCGCTACATCGAAAAAGACGGTGCGCGGCTCCCCCTCGCCTTCGACTACGGCCACCTGATCGAGGAAAGCTCGGTGATGGTCGTGGCGGCGCTGTTCCGGCAGCTCGGCGAAGCCAGGCCACGGCAGCCATGAGCACCCGCCTGCTCTTCGTCTCCAAGGGCGAGGAGGCCTCCTCGACGCGCTACCGCGCACTGCATTTCTTCCCGCTGTGGCGGGCGGCCGGCTTCGAGCCCTCGCATGTCACGGCCTCCGGCGGCGTCAAGGCCACCGTCGACATGCTGCGGCAGGCAAAACGCGCCGACGTGGTGGTCGTGCTGCGCAAGACTTTTCCGGCGGCCCTGCTCTGGCTGCTGCGGCGCGCTTCGCGCCGGCTGGTGTTCGATTTCGACGACGCCATCTTCTGCAACACCGACGGCACGCCTTCGCGCACGCGCATGGCGCGCTTCGCGGCGATGGCGCGCACCTGCGACCATGTCTTCGCCGGCAACGCCTTCCTCGCGCGGCACGCCGCCGCCTTCAACCCGGCGGTGACGCTGGTCCCCACCTGCGTGGACGTCACCCGCTACCGCATCGAGGCGGACAAGCCGGCCGATTCGCTGGACCTGGTGTGGATCGGCAGCCATTCGACGCGCAAGTACCTGGCGGAGGCGATGCCATGGCTGAAGGTGGCGGCCGACGCGGTGCCTGAGCTGCGCCTGAAGATCGTCGCCGACTTCGACCTGCCCGGCTGCGGCGTGACGACGCTGCCGGTGGCCTGGCGCGCCGGGTCGGAGGCGCAGGAGCTGGCCGCTTCGCACATCGGCATCGCGCCGATGCGCGACGACGACTGGAGCCGCGGCAAGTGTGCGCTGAAGGTGCTGCAGTACATGGCGGCCGGCCTGCCGGTAGTGTCGTCGAAGGCCGGCGCGAACGCCGAGGTGATCGTCGAGGGCGAAACGGGATATCTCGTCTCCACTGTGGCGGAATGGACGGAGCGCATCGCGCAACTCGCAAGGGATGCCGAACTGCGCCGGCGCCTGGGGGAGGCGGGGCGCCGTCTCGGGGCGACTGACTATTCCGTCGAACCGGTTTTCGGGCGGCTGCGTTCCGTAATCGAAGGGCTGGCCTGAGCCGGCGCCGGCACGGCGACGATCACCGCGTCGCCGGCCTTGTTGGCGAAGCGCTGCACCGGCTGAAGGCGATAGGCCGTCAGCCATTTCTCGACGCCCTCATCGTTGCGCGGCGCCTCGACGGCGACCATGTCGATGCGTTTCTGCACCAGTGCCGCTCCCAGCGCCGCGCGGTCCTGGCTGACGGCTTGCGCAGCCCGCCAGCCGGCGTAATAGGCGATGCGCGCATTGTCGACGCCGACGCGCGCCGCATCGTGCGCGTTGGCGCCCAGCCAGCGCCCGGCTTCGACGATGTGCGTCTTCTTCGGCGAGAGGGACACGACGTTCGCCGCCATGGTCAGCAGCGCCAGCGCCACCATCGGCCATTTCCAGCGCGGGAAGCGCTGCATCAGCCAGGCCAGCCCGGCGGCGGCGGCCGGCACCGCGAGCAGGTTGAGCAGGCTGACGTAGCGGCCGACGAGGAAGAACTGGTGCGTGACGAAGGCGGCCAGCACCAGCAGGTAGGCGAGAAAGGCCCAGGGCAGCGGCTGCCAGCGCGACAGGGCAGCCTTCGCCGGGCGGGCCACGAAGGCATACGCGAGCGGCACGACGAACACGCCCGCCATCTTGAGGAACTTCACCGGGATGATCGAGAGCAGCCCGAAAAAGAGGACATAGGCCGCTTCCTCGCGCGAATACTTGCTGAGCACCGACTCGCTCATGTGGCCGGCCGCTTCGCCGAGTAGCCGCAGCTTGCGCAGCGGATTGGCGGCCTCGATGTAATAGCCCACCCGGTTCGGCAGCACGACCAGTCCGCTGCCGACGAGCACGCCCGCCAGGGCCGCGCCCGCCAGCGGCAGGCTGCCGAGCATCAGGGCGCGCCGCAGGCGTTGTCCGGGCGGCGCCGCAAACGCCTGCCACAGCATCAGCGCCGGATAGAAGGCCACCGCCTCGAGGCGGAACAGGGCAGCGATGCCGAGGGCCAGCTGGCAGGCGAGCGCCCCGCGCCAGCGCGGCGCGGCTTCCTCCCAGCGCATCGCCAGCCAGAAGGCCAGCAGGCAGAAGAACCAGAAGCCGTATTCGCGCAACAACTCGCCTCGATAGCTGTTGTAGGCCGGCATGGCCAGCACGACCAGGCATGCCACCCAGGCGGCTTCCGGCAGGCGATGGCGCGTGATGACAACGAGCAGGCTGCAGGCGCCCGCCAGAAAGAAGGCGTTGAGCAGGTGCCCGGACGTTTCCGGCGCCAGCCCCGTCAGGGCCGACAGGCCGGCCATCAGCATCGACAGGAACTGCCAGTCGACGCCGTTGCGCTGCAGCGCGAATCCCTGTTCGAGCATCGCGCGCGCCGCGTCGACGTAGAAAATGCCGTCGCGGTTGATCAGCGCTCCGCCAAGGGCAATCCACGACAGCAGCAGGCTCGCCATGAAGGCTGCACGCACAGGGCCGATTGTCCGCATCGCCGCCATCAGCCGCACAATCATTTTCTACCCCCGGTCAGAAACACTCTTAGTGCCGATTTTCCGCCGTCTGGCGGCCAACGGAACACTTCCTTTATGCTCGGACCGCCGGGGCCGAACAGGCGCGGAAAATCCTCCGGCGATTCCACCGCCAGCAGCACCGGCGCCGTGCCGTTCGCCAAGCGCAACGCTTCCTCCTCGCCGACCCAGGTGCGGAAGGTGCCGAGGCCGAGCTGCAGCGTGACCGGCGTGTCCAGATGGCGGAGCAGCTTCACGTCGAGACCGCTCGCCGCCAGCGCGCGGGCGGCCCGCTCAGCCTCGACGGTGTAGCGCACTTCCTCGCTGTCGCGCGCGGCCTTGTCATGATAGGTCCACCAAGCTCCGCAGAGGAAGAACAAAGTCAGTCCCGCCAGGACGGCGCCTGTCAGGCGTCCGCCGATGCGTTCGGCCAGGCGCGCCATTTCGCGGCCGGTGAGCAGCGCCGCCGCCGGCCACAGCGGCAGCAGCAAGTCGCCGCGATGGTGCGACGCAAGGGAAAACAGGACGATGCCGCCGACGATCCAGCAGAAGAGGAAGCGCTCGAAGCGGCGTGCGTCCGCCGCCACGGCGGGATGGCGGACGATGCGCCACAGGCCGTACAGGGCGAACAGGCTGAAGGGCAGGAAGCGCAGGATGAAATAGAGGGTCGGCTTGGGCAGGTTGCGGCCGGGGAAGCCGCCCTTGCCGACGCCGGTGGCCTGCCCGACCAGTTCCTCGAAGAACAGCTTGTTGGCCAGCGGCTCGCCGGCCGAGACGAGGGCCGGCACGAGCCAGCCCAAGGTCAGCAGCAGGAACACGGCGATGCCGGCCCAATGCGTGCCTGTCGGGCGCGGCGTGGCGGGATCGCTGCGCCGCTCCCAGAACCAGGCCAGCAGGCCCATGGCGGCGAGCACCAGGCCGAGCGGGCCCTTGATCAGGGTGGCGAGCGCAGCCCAGAACCAGAACGGCGTCCAGCCGCCGCCGCGCGCCCAGGCGCGGTGCGCGGCAAGGGCGCCTGCTGCCACGACCAGCGCGAACAGCGCGTCGGTGCGCACCAGGGCGATGTGCTTGGACATCATCGGTGCCAGCACCACGGCGAGCCCGGCCAGCCCGCCGGCCAGCGCCCCATAGCGCCGCCGCCCGACCTCGAGGACGAAGAGCGCCATGGCCAGCACGGCGAGCGCGGACGGCAGGGCCAGCGTCAGCCGGTTGATGCCGCCGATTTCGGCGAAGACGGAAGCGGCCCAGGTATGCAGCGGCGGCTTCGACATGATGCGGCCGCGGATGTCCTGCTGCACCAGCCAGTGGCCTTCCCAGACCACATCCATGACGTAGCCGACGTTGCGGTCCTGCGCGTCGGCTTCGAGGTTGGACGGGCCGGTCAGGCGCAGCGCGAAGAGCGCCAGGACCAGCGCCGCCAGGAGGACGCCCCAGACCAGCGGCCGCTTCCAGGCGGCGCCCATCAGGATTTCTCCGGCTTGCCGCCGCGCCTGCGCCAGCGCCAGAGCAGGAAGGCGCCGACCAGCAGCACGACGCCGGCGGCGACCAGCTTGCCGACGCCGTCCATCGCCTGCTCGTCGACCACGCCGCTGCCGATCAGCACGGCGATGACGCCCTGTGGCAGGTAGCCGATGAAGGAGCCGACCAGGAACACCCGCGCGCTGACCTGGGAGAGCGCCAGTCCGCTGTTGATCATGACGCTGGAGAGCGGCAGCTGGCGGATCAGCACCACCGCCTTGATCGATGAGCGCACGTGGAAGGCCTTGCCGACGAGGCGATGGTTGCCGAAGCGTTCCTTCAGCCAGCCGCGCCCGCCGCTGCGCACGGCGCAGAAGGTGATGTAGGAGCCGATGAGCGAGCCGGCCTGCGCCAGCATCAGCCCCTGCCAGAAGCCGAAGGCGAGCCCGCCGAGGACATAGAACATCAGGCGCGGCGCCCCCAGCGCCACCAGGCCCGTGACGATGGCGGCGTAGGTGGCCTCGGCCCAGAAATCGTCGCCGGCGAGATAGGCGCGCAGGTGGTGGATGTCGCGAACGACCGTGCCGACCGGGGTGAAGTAGAGCAGGACGAAGGCTGCCGCGGCGACGGCGAGCAGGATCAGCAGGCGGCGCAACTCCTTCGAGAAGCCGGGCGCCACCGACTCAAGCTCGATGTCGTCCTCTACGCCTTCCGGGATGTCCTCCCCGGACTGGCTCATCTGCCCTGCCCTTGCTCCGTTCCGCCCTCGACGCGCTCGCCCGGCACCGAGCGCACGGAGAACCAGCGCACGCCGAAGCAGTCGCGGATGCCGCGCCAGAGGCGGTTGTGCACGCCGTACTTGGAGACGCCGCGCAGGCGCGGCCGATGGTTCACGGGAACTTCCGAGACGCTGTAGCCCTTCGCCCGAAGCAGGGTCGGCACGAAGCGGTGCAGGCCGTTGAAGACGGGCAGTTCGAGGGCGCAGGCGGTGCGCAGCACGCGCACGCCGCAGCCGCTGTCGGCCACGCGGTCGCCGGTGATCGCGTCGCGGAAGCGGTTGGCGACGCGCGAGGAGAACTTGCGGATGAAGGAGTCCTGGCGCTTGGCGCGCACGCCGGTGACGCAATCGACCTTCAGGCGCCGCGCCTCGTCGAGCATGTACGGCAGGTCGGCCGGATCGTTCTGGCCATCGCCGTCGAGGGTGCCGACCCACGCGCCGCGCGCGTCGCGGAAGCCGGTCGCCACGGCGGCGCTCTGGCCGAAGTTGCGGCGGTGGCGCAGGCTGCGCACGATACCGCCGGTTTCGGAAGTCAGTCTCTGCAGCACGGCGGGGCTGTCGTCGCTGCTGGCGTCGTCGACGAAAATCACTTCGTAGGGCTCTGCCCTGCCCTGGAGGGCGGCCTGGATCTCGCGCACCATGGGCTCGATGTTCTCCGCCTCGTTATAGACGGGAATCACGATGGAGAAAAACGGGGGATTCTGCATGACCTGCCCGGCAAAAGTGCGAATGATACAGGAAGAACAGAGGCTTAGACTGCCGCCCTGTCCAGCAGCCGGCCGAAGCGCCGGTAGTCCTCCGGCCTCGGCGTGCGCAGATGACTCATCAGTTGCGCGCCCAGCACGCGCGGCAGCAGCCAGGGCTGCTTCCGGCGCATGCGGCGCCAGAAGCGCGTGAGGTAGCGGCGGAAGTGGCGGCGGATGTCGTCCCCGGCGATAAGTCCCTCGTGCTCGGCGAGGAACTTGCCGAAGGTGTGGAACTGCGCGCCGAGCATGCGCACGCGCCGGCGCAGGGAGTTGCCGGGATGCTTGCGGTAGCTCGCCAGCACTTCCGGCACGCGCGCGATGGCATGGCGTGCGGACAGCCGCAGCCAGCAGTCGATATCCTCCAGCGCGAGATTGCGGTCGAAACCGCTGACGGCAAGAAAGGCGTCGCGGCGCAGGGCGACGGTCGGATTGACGATGAAATTGTCGCCGAGGAAGAGGACGCGCCAGGCCTCCCGGTCCGGTCCCGGCGCCGGGCGCGGTTTCTGCCGGCGGCGCACGACGGGCCGGCCATGCTGGTCGATGGTATCCGCGTCGGCATGCACCAGCGCCAGGTCGGGGCAATCCCAGTCGGCAATGGCCTGCTGGATGCGGGCGACCTTGTCCGGATAGAGCACGTCGTCCGAGCCGAGCAGGTGCACCCATTCCCCCTGACAGGCGGCGATCACCGCATTCGACGCGGCGCTGACGCCCTGGTTCTCCTGGCGCTCGAGGACGATGCGGCGGAAGCGCTCCCGATGCGGTTCGAGATAACGCCGGGCGATCGCCAGCGTGTCGTCCTGCGAACCGTCGTCGATCAGCACCAGCTCCAGCTCGGGATAGGTTTGCGCGCAAACCGAGGCCAGGCAGGCTTCGATATAGGCAGCGTGGTTGTAGGCTGGAATAGCCACACTGACTAGCGGCAAGGTCATGACTTCTCGGCCAGCAGCATGGTCTGGACGGCGACGAAGGGCTCAAGCAAGCGCGTCGGCATGTACCAGCGGCGGTAGCGTCCCTTCATGTGGCTGCCCAGGGCGCGGATGGTCCAGCCGCAGTCGCGCACGGTCTCCTCGATGCTGCCGCGGGTGAAGAAATGCAGATGGGTGCGGTCCATGATGCCGGCCTCTTCATAGCGGAACTCGCCCCGGAAG
>JADFDL010000054.1 GCA_018262875.1 Rhodocyclaceae bacterium
TGGTGAAAGTCAGTCCCGGCGGCACGGCGGTGGAAGAGGCGGATTGGCCCGAATGCGACGCCATCGTCGGCAACCCGCCCTTCCTCGGCGACAAGAAGATGCGCGGCGAGCTGGGCGATGAATACGTGACCGCGCTGCGCAAGTGCTACGAGGGTCGCGTGCCGGGCGGCGCCGATCTCGTCACCTACTGGTTCGAGAAGGCACGCGCACAGATCGAGGCAGGCAAGTGCAAGGCGGCGGGACTGGTCGCTACAAATGCAATACGCGGCGGCGCCAACCGCAAGGTGCTGGATAGCGTTGTCGAAACGACGCGCATCTTCGATGCCTGGAGCGACGAACCATGGATCAACGAGGGTGCGGCGGTACGGGTTTCGCTGGTGGCTTTCGGTGAAACCGAAGGAGCGTGGCTGGATGGCTTGCAGGTTGAGCGCATTCACAGCAATTTGACGGCCGGAGCCGATAGATCGGTTGATTTAACGCAAGCACAGTCTTTAGCCGAGAATGCCAATGGCGCGTTGCAAGGCATCACCAAGGGCGGTCAATTCGACATTTCCGGTGATATTGCAAGAAGCTGGATGAAACATCCCAACCCCAACGGTCGCCCAAACTCCGATGTCGTTCGTCCGTGGCGCAATGGCGCAGACATTACGCAGCGTTTGGGAGATAACTGGATTGTTGACTTCGCTGGCATGAGTGAAGCGGATGCCATGCTTTATGAACTTCCATTTGCCTACGTTCTGGCAAAGGTCAAGCCTGAGCGTGATACAAACGCAGAGAAAAATACTCGCGAACGTTATTGGCTTTTCAAGCGGTCAGCGGCCGATATGAAAGCATCAGTAGCTGCACTACCTCGATTTATCGTTACTCCAGAAACGCCGACTTACACTGTCTTCGCATGGTCTCCAGCAAGCATCGTTGCCGACAAGAACTTGATCGTAGTTCCTCGATCTGACGATGCCACCTTCGGGGTGTTGTCCTCACGATTTCACATGTTATGGGTTCGGGCACTTGGCTCGCCCTACGGCAATCATCCAACAGCACGGCGCTACAACAGCTCGCGCGTATTTTTGACTTTCCCCTTCCCCGTTGGCCTCACGCCGCGCGACACCGCGCCTGCCGCCGGCCGCGGCGCGCCGCCGTGCATGGCCGAGGAAATCCCGGCGGCGAACATCGCCGCCGCCGCGCGCCGCCTGAACGAACTGCGCGAGAACTGGCTCAACCCGCCGGAATGGACCGAGCACATCCCAGAGGTCGTGTCCGGCTACCCCGACCGCATCGTGGTGAAGCCCGGCCATGAAGCGGAACTGAAGAAGCGCACCCTGACCAACCTCTACAACGCCCGCCCGGCCTGGCTCGACAACGCCCACCAGGCGCTCGACGCCGCCGTCGCCGCCGCCTACGGCTGGCGTGACTACACGCCCGACCTGCCCGACGAGGAAATCCTCAGGCGCCTGCTGGCGCTGAACGTGGAACGCAAGGCGGCGGAAGGGAAATAACCGCCGTCCTGCCGGGACTGACTTTTCGGACGGCGCGGAAATTGCAGCAAGCCGCTTGCGATCAGGGGGCAAAAGTCAGTCGCTGCGGCACGGCGGGATTGGACTTCCGGCCAAAGTGGCGGTTGATGTGGCCAAAGCCTATTTGCAAACCTGGCTCATCGGGCTGTGAATCAGCCGCCCCAAAGCCGGGCGACAAGCGGATAGATCTGGATGGCCGCAATGCCGAGGATCGCCACGTAGATCAGGTGATAAAGCTCGAAGTGATAACCGGAGGCATCGAGTTCGTCCCGGTGCGCCCGGCAAAGACAGAGGCTGGTCGGCTGCCTCGGGTGGGCCTTGAGGTGTCCCGGCGCCTGGCAGACGGCGCACGGGCCGCACGACGCGCGCGGCCCAGCCCCGGGATGCGCCTGGTTCCATTGGCGGCAGTATTCGCAATCGTCAGTCATCGTTGGCCGCTTCCCCGGGATTAAGGGTGCGCGCCGTCCTGCGCGGACTGACTTTTACGCCGCCCGCGTCAGCTCGGCGCGCGCGGCCGGGACGCCGCTGCTGTAGACGTTGAGGTATTTCAGGCAGATCACGCGCAGGCAGGAGGCGATGTTCTTGTCGTTGGCGACCAGGCAGCCGTCGTGCACGCGCTCGATGAGGCGGGGCAGGGGCATCTTCGATTCGCGCGCCATGTCGTCGAGCACGTTCCAGAAGGCGCGCTCCAGCGAGATGGTGGTGCTGTGGCCGTGGATGCGGAAGCCGCGCTTCTCGGGGATGAACTCGCTGATCTGCGACGTCGTGCAGGCGTTGAACATGTGGTCCAGCACGTCATTGATTTCGGAGTAGATATTCATGCCGGTTCCCTTTCCTTGGCGCGTTGGCAATAATTACCACCACCGCCGCTCGCGCGGCCCCTACCATGCGCAGCATACAAGAAGGCGCCGACCGCGGCCAGCCTGGGAGACAACGATGGAGTTTTTCCGCAAGACCCTGGATCCGGTGTTCGCCATGGCGGCCATCGCCATACTGGACATCTTCCTGTTCCTGCTGCTGGGCGCCTGGACGGTGGGCGGCGGCGAGACCATGATGACCGGCCTCATGGCCCAGGCCGTGCTCGGCGACGATCTGCAGCGCATTCCCTTCTGGAGCATCGTCTTCCCGCCGCACGCCGACTACTGGAAAATCTACATCAGCCTCGGCATGTTCTTCGGCGCCTTCGTCGGCGCCGTGCTGTCGAAGGAGTTCTACTGGCGCATGCCGCGCCGCGCCTCCGAGTGGCTGATGATCACCCTCGGCGGCCTGCTCATGGGCATCGGCATCCGCATGGCCTACATCTGCAACGTGTCCACCTTCTTCGGGCTGATCCCGGAGATGAACATGGGCGGCTACCTCGCCATCTCCGGCATCCTCGCCGGCGCCTGGGTCGGCTCGCTCATCTACAAGAAGATTCTGGAAGGCTGAGGAAAAACCAATGACACCCGTCGTCGAATGCCTGGTCGCGTTTTTGTTCGGTTCCGTTGTCGGCCTGCTCATGCAGCGCTCGCGCTTCTGCAACACGGCGGCGCTGCGCGACGCCATCATGTTCAAGACCTACCGCAACACCAAGGCCATGCTGATGGCGATGATGATCCTCACCGTCGGCTTCACCGGCTTCATGAGCGTGGGCGGCGGCCACCCGATGCAGTTCGACGTCGGCCTCAACACCTTCGCCGGCCTGTTCCTGTTCGGCATCGGCATGGTGCTGGCCGGCGCCTGCACGGTGTCGACGTGGGTGAAGACGGGCGAGGGCAACCTCGGCGCGCTGTGGGCGCTCTTGTTCACCTTCGTCGGCATGTTCCTCTTCTCGCTGGTATGGTCGTGGAACTGGTGGCCGCCGGCGCCGCAGACCATGACCGGCGAGCCGAACCTGCCGGCGCTGCAGCTCGGCTTCGCCAATGCGCGCACCCTGCAGGACAAGCTCGGCGTGCCGGCCATCGTCTTCGGCCTGGTGCAGTTCGCCGTGCTCCTCGCCATCTACCGCGCCATCCTGCGCCGCGAGCGCGCGCAGCACGAAAAGCACGAGCAGCACCAGAAGGAATCTGCAGAAATCGCATAGGAGAAGGAAATGGGATTGTTCGGAACGAAGAAGAAGGTCGAGGAAGCCGGCGCGGGCGGCGAGGCGGTGCTCTCCGACGGCAGCAGGGTGCAGGTGGCGCGGCGCGTCGACTGTCGCGGCGACTCCTGCCCGCGCCCGCAATTGATGACCAAGAAGGCCGTCAACGAAGTCGGCGCCGGCAGCGTGGTCGAGGTGCTGGTGGACAACCCCTCCTCGGTCGAGGCGCTGCCGCCCATGTGCGACGAGCTCAACGCCACCCACATCGAGACCATCAAGGACCCGGCCTGCTGGCGGGTCTACATCAAGAAGGACTGAGCATGCTCGCAAGAGTTGCCATGCGCCTGTTCATCGCCGCCTCGCTGATCGCCGTGCTGGGCGGACTGACTTTTGTGTATGTCTGGCCGCCCGAGGGCATGCGCGTGACGCGCGAGGGCGTGCCGCACTTCTCGCCGCCGGTGGCGCATCCGGCGACCGGCGAGGCGATTCCGCTCGAGCGGCTGGTGCAGCATTACAAGGGAGGCGGGAAATGAACTTCGATTTGCAGACCATCGCGCAGCTCCTGTTGTTCTGCGTGGCCTTCGGCGCCATGGCGCTGGCCTTTTTCAGCGACTCGTTATGATGAACCGCGAAAGCCTGGTCTTCTGCGCCGCCGCGCTCGCCGTCGCGCTGGCGGTGTGCGCCGCCGGCTTCAAGCTGGCCGCGCTGCCGGCCGAGACCGTCGCCGCGGCGAGGCAGCCGGCCCCGGCCGAAACCCTGCCCGACCTCGACATCGGCGGCGGCTTCGGCAAGGTCTCGGTGATCGAGCTGGTCGGCTTCTACATGGAAAACCCGCCGGCGCCGAAGGGCGGCAGCGGCGATGCCTCGCCGGCCGTGAAGCGTTTCGGCGGCTGCTGATGAAACGCCTGGCCGCCTTCGCCGTTTTGCTGTTCGCGCTGCCCGCGCAGTCGGCGGAGGATTTCGCCTACGTGCGCGCGGCGGAACCGGGCGCGGTGGTGGTCGATACGCGGCCGCTCGCCGCCTGCCGCGAGAAGAGCCTCGCCGGCGCGCGCTGCCTGCCGGCGGAAGATTTCCTCGGACCGCACAAGCGGCTGCCCAGCGCGCGCGACATTCTCTGGCTGCTCGGTACGGGGGGCCTGTCCGGCAACGAAAGCGTATTGGTGGTCGGTCAGGACGTCGTTGCCCGCGATTTCGTCGCCGGCCTGCTGCATGTCGCGGGACAGCGCAGCGTGCGCGTGCTCGCCGAGCCCGTCGCCCGCGTGCTGGAGCAGGGCGCCGACGCCAGCCCCGGCCGCGAGCGCGGCATGATCCGCGAGACGGTGTTCGCGGCGCCGATGCGCGACGGACTGCTGCTTTTGCGTGATGAGCTGCGCGGCGAACTGCGCACCTCGAAGGCGACGCTGCTCGACGGCCGCGCGGAGCAGGAATACTGGGGTGAGACGGTGCGCGCCGCGCGCGGCGGCCACCTGCCCGGCGCGGTCAGCCTGCCGGCGCTGCGGCTTCGCGCGGCGCTGGGCCCGGCGGCGGCGAAGCCGGTGCTGCCGGAGGGCGCGGCGGTCGCCTACGCACACGACGCCTACGAAGGCCTGGCCTATCTCACGCTGCTCATCGCCGGCCACCAGGCGCCGGCGCGGCTCTATGCCGAAGGCTGGGCCGAGTGGGCCGCCGACGGCGCGCTGCCGGCCGATGCCGTCGCCCATCCCGATCGGGCGCAGCCCGCCGAGGCGAAAAGTCAGTCGCCGCAGGACGGCGGCGCGCGGCAGAACGCGATGCTGTTCGCGGCCCTCGCGCTGATCCTGGCCGCCTTCGGCCTCGGCTGGTGGGCGGCGAAAGGGAGAACGGCCTGATGGACATCCTCTTCCACGTCACCACCGAAGCCGGCGCGCAGCTGCTCGCGCCGCTGGCGCGCGCCTGCCGCCGCGGCCATCATGCCTTCGCCGCCTTCTTCACCCACGAAGGCGTGCGCGGGCTGCTGGATGCGGAGTTGCAGGCGGCGCTCGGTGATGCCCGCGCGGTGGTGTGCGAGGAATCCTGGCACCGCTTCTGCGCCGAGGCCGCCTGCCCGGCCGAGCTCGGCAGCCAGACGGTCAACAGCGCCCTGATGGGCGAGGCGAAGAAAGTGGTGAGTCTGTGAGCGAGAAGAAACTTCTTGTTTTGGCCCGGCGCGACCACGCCGAAGCGATGCGCGTGGCGGCCGGCCTCACCATCTTCGGTCACGCCGTGAATCTGATATTCATGGACCGCCCGGTAGAGGAGAGCGCCGAGAACGCCGCCAACGCCGAGCTGCTGGAGCTGACCGGCATCGAACCGCAGACCACCGTCGCGGCGATGGCCGACGACCTGCCGCTGCTGGACGCTGGCGGCCTCGCCGCGGCGCTGGCCGATGCCGATGCGGTGCTGAGCCTGTGAAGATCCTCGAACTGAACACCGGTCTGTTTCCCGACGCCCAGACCGTGACGGCCGCCCTGCGGCAAATGGAGCCGGCGCACCGCGTCGAATCCATCGACTTGCGGCGCCGGGACATGGAAGACGAAGCCTGGGATCGCGTCATTGCCGCGATTCTCGACTTCGATCTGACGATAACCATCTGAGAAGGAGACAAGGGATGAAGACGATTATTTCGACGAGATGGGGCGCGCTGCTGGCGGGAATGCTCTTCCTCCTGCTGTCGGCCCGCGCTGCCACGGCGGCCGATCCGCTGGTGACGGTGGACTGGCTGAAGGCCAACCTCGGCAAGCCGGGCATCGCCATCGTGGACTTCCAGCCGCTGCCCGACTACCTGCGCGCCCACATTCCCGGCGCGGTGAACAGCAACTACGCCAAGGACGGCTGGCGCGAGGAGCGCGCCGCCGACAAGGTGCCCGACATGTTCCCCGAGAAGCTGGACAAGCTCGTCGCCCACATCGGAGCGCTCGGCATCGACAACGCCACCCACGTGGTGCTGGTGCCGATGGGCATGAACTCCACCGACGTCGGCGTCGCCACCCGTGCCTACTGGACCTTCAAGGTGCTCGGCCACGACAACGTCTCGATCCTCGACGGCGGCATGGCGGCGTGGACCAAGGAGCAGGACAAGACCAAGGCCAATCCGGTCCAGGCCGGCGCCGCCAAGGCCGAGCCGAAGACCTTCAAGGCCAGCCTGCGCAAGGAGATGCTCGTCACCATGGACGACGTCAAGAAGGCCAAGGCGGCCGGCACCCTGCTGGTGGACAACCGGCCGGAGGACAACTACGTCGGCATCAACCGCCACCCGAAGTCGACCGAGAGCGGCACCCTGGCCGGCGCGAAGAACCTGCCCAACGGCTGGATGACGGTGAACGGCCAGGGCCAGTTCCGCAGCAAGTCGCAGATCGAGCAGCTTTACAAGCACGCCGGCGTGCCGACCAGCGGCGAGCAGATCAACTTCTGCAACACCGGCCACTGGGCCTCCGTCGGCTGGTTCGTTTCCAGCGAGCTGATGGGCAACAAGAAGGCGCGCATGTACGACGGCTCGATGGTCGAGTGGACCCTGCTCAAGGGCGGCGGTGTCGAGCAGAAGGTCAAGCTCAACTGACCGTGCGGCTGCTTCGCGTCCTCGCCTTCGCGGCCGCGGCGGTGTTTTCCGCCGCGGCCGCGGCGCAGGGCGAGCATCAGCGGCGTCTCGCCGCCGAGCTGGCGGTCATGCTCGGCGACCTGCGGCGCATCGAAGCGAACAGCGAATCGCCGCAACACCGCGAAGGCCTGCACGCCCGGCTCGCCGGTGCGCTTTCTTCCCTGCCCCTGCTGCTGCGCCGCGCCGGCGCGGACGCCGCGGCAGTTCCTCCGCTGCGCGCCGCCCTGGCGCAACGCGACTGGCGCGCCCTGCGCGCCGGACTCGACACGCTGAAACGCAGGCATCCCTTCGAGCCGGGCGCGCTCCTGCCGCAGGCCGCCACCCCCGAGCGGCTGCGCCTGGGCGACGCCATTCACCGCCAGGCCTGCGCCGGCTGCCATGAAGCGCCGGCCACCGGCACGCTGCTGCCGGCCTTCAACCTCTTCGAGCAGGCCAGGCGCGCGCCGCGCGAGGAATTCGCCGCCCGGCTGTTGATCGGCGTGCGCGGCGACCGCAGTACCGCCTGGCGCAATCCCTTCAGCGATCTGGAGATCGGCGCGCTGCTGGTTTATTATCAAAAAGGAAAAACTGATGCCGGCGGCAGCCGGTGAAGTGGTAGATTTCCAGCGGGACTTACCTAAAGGAGGGAACGCATGAAACGCACAACGGTTCTTGGCACCGCACTGGTTCTTGCGCTGGCGTCCGGCAGCGCCGCCGCGCAGGAGGCCACCTACAACATCCGCACCCTGACGCCGGAGACGGCGCTGAAGGCGGCGCAGGCGGCGCTGAAGTCCTGCCGCGACGGCGGCTACCAAGTGGCGGTGGCGGTGGTGGACCGCTCCGGCCTGGCGCAGGTCATGCTGCGCGACCGCTTCGCCGGGGCGCACACGCCGAAGACGGCCATCGGCAAGGCGTGGACGGCGGTGAGCTTCCGCAGCAGCACCACCGGCCTGGCGGAGATCAGCCAGCCGGGCAAGCCGTCCAGCGGCATCCGCAACCTGCCCAATGTCGTCATGCTCGGCGGCGGCATGCTGGTCGAGGGCGGCGGCGCCATCCTCGGCGGCATCGGCGTCTCCGGCGCCCCGAGCGGCGAGGCCGACGACAAGTGCGCCAAGGCCGGCATCGACGCCATCAAGGACACCCTGGAATTCTGATCCCCTGACGCCGCGTCAACCGCGACGTGAATTATCATGGGGCGGTCATGGCCGATCGTCCCTGGAACATCCTGGTTTTATGCACCGGCAACTCGGCGAGGAGCCTCCTCGCCGAGGCGCTGTTCAACGCGCTCGGCGGCGGACGGGTGCGCGCGTTTTCCGCCGGCAGCCGGCCGGCCGGAAACGTGAATCCCTTTGCGCTGGAACTGCTGGAAGCGCAGGGCCTCGACACCGCCCATCTTCGCAGCAAGCGCTGGGACGAATTCGCCGCGCCGGACGCGCCGGCGCTCGACCTCGTCGTGACGGTGTGCGGCAACGCCGCCAATGAAACCTGCCCGGTGTGGCCGGGGAATTTCCTGCGCGCGCACTGGGGCATCGACGACCCCGCCGCCGTGGGCGGCAGCGACGACGACAGGCGCGCCGCCTTCATGAAGGCCTATGCGGCCCTCGCCGAGCGCATCCTGATGTTCCTCAGCCTCTCCTTCGAGGACATGGATCGCGCCGAGCTGCAGCAGT
>JADFDL010000055.1 GCA_018262875.1 Rhodocyclaceae bacterium
GACGCACGCTGGGTGCGACAAAGCAATCGGGGACGGCAGCGATGCCTGCGCCTGCGCGTGCCAGGTTGATCAGCAGGTCCGGCGCGTTGGCAACCGCCCGCGCCGGCGGGGCGCCCTCCCATTTGCGATCGCCGCGCGTCAGGGTCCAGCCTGCCGCCTCGCCGTTGCGCCCGAGCAACCGCAGCGAATCGTGCTGATCGAGATCGTCCGGTGACGCCGGATCGCCGCGCTCGGCGAGATAGGCCGGGGCGGCATAGAGGCCGCCCGGGAGCACGGCGATGCGCCGCGCGGCAAGCAGCGCGTCGTCGGGCAGGTCGCCGATGCGCACCGCCAGATCGAAATTTTCTCCGAGCAGATCGACGCGCCGCGGCGAAAGGTCGAGTTCCAGCGTTACCGCCGGGTGAAGCGCGATGAAGGCCGCCAGCATGTCGGTCAGCAACAGGGTCGCGAAATCGCTGGGCATCGATACCCGCAGACGGCCGCTGGGACGCACCTGGCGAAACTCGCGCAGCGCCTTGACGGCATCCACCTCTGCCGCCACCTGCCGCGCGTGTTCGAGCAGCTGCAGGCCGAACTCGGTGAGCGTGAGGCGGCGGGTCGTGCGCAGCATCAGGCGTTCCCCGAGTTGCTCCTCGAGAAATGCGATGCGTCGCGACACCGTGGATTTGGGCAAGCCGATGCGTTCGGCGGCCCCGCTGAAGCTGCCGGCTTCGGCGACGCGGGCAAAGATCAGCAGATCGTTGGGCTCATATTGTTCCATATAGGGAACAATGATATCCAATTTATGGGCTTCTGTTCTTGATTGATCATCAATAAAGTGGGCGTCAGATCGTCACCCACCCAAGGAGAGCCAAATGAACATCCTGCAAATCAACGCCAGCGCCCGCCGCGAAGCGGCCAATTCCACCCGTGTCGCCAACTCCATCGTGGCCCGCCTGCAGTCGGCCAATCCGGAGGCCGGCCTTACGGCACGTGATCTTGCCGTCACGCCGCATCCGGTTCTGGATGAGGCCGCCCTCGGCGCGCTGTTCACGCCGGCCGACAAGCGCACCGCCGAGCAGGCGGCGCGCGTCGCCCTCGATGACGCGCTGATCGCCGAAATCCAGGCGGCCGACGCGATCGTCCTCGGCGTGCCGATGTACAACTTCGGCGTGCCGGTGCAACTGAAGAACTGGATCGACGCCATTGCGCGCAACGGCGTGACCTTCCGCTACACCGAACAGGGCCCCGAGGGCCTGCTCAAGGGCAAGGCGGTCTATGTCGCCCTGGCGCGCGGCGGAAAATATCGCGGCACCGAGGCCGACAGCCAGGTGCCCTACCTGAAGACCGTGCTCGGCTTTCTCGGCATGACCGACGTGCATTTCATCTACGCAGAAGGCCTCAACATGGGCGCGGAAGCGGTCGAGCAGGGCTTCGCCCAGGCCGAGGCAGATCTGGCCGCGGCGTTGGCCTGAGCCCGCATCGGCGCAAGAGATTCATCAATCCGATCGAGGAGCCATCATGACAAGCCAGCCAATCCACGGTAGCGAACAGGTCCGCCAATCGCGCAGCGTCGAACGCCTGGTCGCCGGCAAGCCAACTTCCGATGGCGCCGGCGTCAAGCTGACGCGCGTGCTGACGCAGCCGCTGCAACGCCGTCTGGACCCTTTCCTGATGCTCGATGCCTTCGCCAGCGACAACCCCGACGACTACATCGGCGGCTTTCCCGACCATCCGCATCGGGGCTTCGAGACCGTGACCTACATGATCGCCGGCCGCATGCAGCATCGCGACAGCGCCGGCCACGAAGGCCTGCTCGAAAACGGTGGCGTGCAGTGGATGACTGCCGGCCGCGGCGTGATCCATTCCGAGATTCCGCAGCAGGAGGCGGGGGTGATGGAAGGCTTCCAGCTCTGGCTGAACCTGCCCGCCGGGGACAAGATGAGCGCGCCCTGGTATCGCGATTTCGCCGCGGCCGACCTGCCGCGCTTCGACACCGATGCCGGGGTCGCGGTGACCGTGATTGCCGGCGAAAGCCACGGCGTCGCCGGTGCGGTGACGCGCGAGGCGACGGCGCCGCTGTATCTGGACCTGCACCTGCCGGCCGGCACGCGCTTCTGCCAGACGCTGCCGGCTGAACACAATGCCTTTGTCTATGTGTATCGCGGCGAAGTGCGGATCGGCGGAGAAACGCTGCCGGCAAGCCGCATGGCGATTCTCGCCAACGAGGCGGCCGCAGACGGCGTCGTGATCGAAGCCGCCGGCGAGGCAAGGGCCTTGCTGATCGCCGGCCGGCCGCTGAATGAACCGATTGCCCAGTACGGCCCGTTCGTGATGAACACCGACCAGGAAATTTACCAGGCGCTGAACGACTTTCGGGATGGGCGGCTGGCCTGACATCCCGCTTCACATTACCAGGAGAAATGCCATGAACGATTCTTACAAGACCTATGTTTCCGTAGTCGGGCGCCTGCTGCTGGCGCTCATGTTCATCCTGTCCGGCTTCGGCAAGCTGGGCAACATCGAGGGCACCGCGGCCTTCGTCGCCAGCGGCGGGCTGCCGGCGCCGACGGCCCTCGCCGTTGCGGTTGGTGCGCTGGAACTGTTCGGCGGACTGGCGCTGGTGGTCGGTTACCGGGTGCGCTTGGTCGGACTCGCGCTGGCCTTGTTTACCGTGATGGCAAGCGTCGTTTTCCATGCCTGGTGGTCGGCCCCGGCAGAACAGCAACTCGTCGCCCAGTTGCTCTTCATGAAAAACATTTCGGTGGCAGGCGGCATGCTCCTGATCTCGGCGCTGGGTGCCGGGCCTCTGAGCATCGATGCCCGACTTGCCGCTGGAGCTCCAAAGCGTTCGGGGCCGTCCAACGCCTGAGCAACTGAACGAGGTACCGACCATGAACAAAGCCCCGGTCTTCTTCATCTCCCATGGCGCGCCGACCTTCGCGCTCGAACCCGGGGAACTCGGCGCCCAACTGACTGCGCTGGGCAGGGAATTGTCCGGCGTGAAGGCGATCCTGGTGGTTTCGCCGCACTGGCAGACCCGGGTGCTGAAGGTCATGGCGAACAAATCGTCGGCAACGCTTCACGACTTCGGCGGCTTTCCGCGCGAGCTCTACGACTTGCAGTACCCGGCGCCCGGGCACCCGTCGTTCGCAGCCGAGGCGAGCCGGCTGCTGGTTGGGGCCGGATTCGAGGCCAGCCTCGACGACGAGCGCGGGCTGGATCACGGGGCCTGGGTTCCCTTGAGGCATCTTCTGCCGGCCGCAGAGGTGCCGGTGTTTCAGGTGTCGATGCCCCACGCGCTGGATGCCGCGGGCGCGGTGCGCCTTGGTCGCGCGCTGTCTCCGTTGCGGGAGCGCGGCGTGCTGATCGTCGGCTCCGGCAGCATGACGCACAACCTCTACGAAGTGGGCCGATCCGGTAACGGCGCGGCGGACTATGTCCGGGAATTTGCTTCATGGGTGCGTCAGGCCGTGTTCTCCCGCGACGTGGCCGGGCTGGTGGATTATCGCCAATCGGCGCCGCACGCCGCGCGGGCGCATCCCACCGAGGAACACTTCCTGCCGCTGCTGGTTGCGATGGGCGCGAGCGGCGGAGAGCCTGCTGCGCAAGCCATCGAGGGCGAGATCACTTACGGCGTGCTGTCGATGGAGTCCTATGCCTGGGGCATGACTGCCGGCTCTGCAGCATCGCCACCATAGCCGTCGCCGTCAGCCTCGGCCGGGACGATCCAGACAAAAGTCAGTCTCCACGACACGGCGATTCGCCTGCTCTTATAGACGTCGCGGTAGCGACACGCTCAGGCAGACGGCCCTTGCGGCCGTCTGCCTGAGCGTTGTAGCTCCCTCTCTCACCCCGGAAGGCTACAATCGATATGGCCGGCGCTTACGGCCAGGTGCAGGTTGTAGCTCCCTCTCTCACCCCGGAAGGCTACAATCGGCGGGCATGTTCGCGCTCTTCGTCGACGAGTTGTAGCTCCCTCTCTCACCCCGGAAGGCTACAATCGGCAGCAGGGTTTGCCATCACCAGCGGCAGGTTGTAGCTTGTTGCGGTGCGGGTCGATCAGCTTGCCCAGATCGTTCAGGGTGAGGTTGGCGAGCGGCACCTTCTGCGTCACGCTGCCTTGCGCTTTCAAACGTGCCGGCTGGGCGTAGATGGTGTCCTTGTGGGCCGCGCCGCTGTTGCGCCGCTGCGGCGCGCGCGAGACGAACAGTGGACGCAACGACTCCAACGCTTCCTGCGGATAGGTGGCCAGCGCCGTGATTCTGGTCCTCAACTCAGCGTGATCGTCGAGGTGCAGGCGGGCATCGAGTTCGTTGCGGAAGTGGGGCCAGGGATCGGGGAAGTGCTCGTGCAGCTGCTGGAACATGGCGGGATTGACGATTTCGCCGGTTTCCACATCGACGAAGCCTTCGCGCACCTTTTCCAGCTCCCTGCGCCGGGCGTAGTCGGATAGCCTCTTGACCATGCCGTGGCTGCAGGCGGCCACCACGGCGGCATCGAGCGCATGGTGGCGATCGCTTTCTCCGCGAAGCTTGACGAGCCCCCAGCGCGCGCGCAGGAATGCTGTCATCTGGCCGCTCAATACCACGCAGCGTTTTGCGTCGCTGCCCTCGGCCAGCTTGAGATAGTCTTCGACGTAGTTTTTGAAGAAGCGGCAGATGTAGCGGGTGTCATTGAGGTTGCGTTCGCGGAATTCCTCGGCGGCCTTGCCGGCGAAGTCCTTGCGCAGCAGGCGGCTGCGCTTGGCGAGGCGGTAGGACTTGTTGGATTCTACGTAGATGGCGAACTGCCGCCAGCGATCGCTGTCTTTCGCGCCATCGAGGTATTCATAGGGTGTGCGGTTACCCTTGTTGCGGTTTTCCCTGGCCAGCACCAGCACCTTGTTGTTCTTGCTGTCGTCGAAGCTGCGGGAGTAGGGCAGGGCGTGATCCACCTCGGCATAGCCGATGTCGTGCAGCACGCGGTGCAGATCCAGCGGTTCGAGGGAGTAGGCGCATTTGCCCTGCTGTTCGCGATAGAGCTGGAATTTCTCGAACTCGCGGCTCTTGGCCTGCATATTGAATTCCGCCTCGAAGGCCGCCTTGTCCTTCTCGTTGCGCTCTCGGTATTCATCCTGCGCCTTTTGAACGTCTCGTCGGCCTTCGATGTATTTCCCGTTGTCGGTCCAGTGACCCTGTAACGGGCGGGAAAGGTCGCGCGCCATTTCGATGTGGACGGCAGCTGGCGAGCCGTAACGACGGACCAGGGCATTCAACACTTTGCGGGCCTGGTTGAGCGCGCGCAGGACGACGGGATTGCGCGGTATGTCCAGTTCTTCGCTGAACACCATGCGGCCGTCCATGTCGCGGCCGGCGTAGAGCGGCGGCAAGGTCTTGTGCTTGCCTTCGCCCGCCTTGCGGAGCTGGCTGTGGTGGTAGCCGGCCGCCGCGCAGGCTTCGTCGTAGCGCAGTCCGGTTTCCATGTGCGGCACGATCTTGCGCAGAGCCTTCAGCGACAGGGCATGGAATTTGTCGAAGCGGATGTCGAGCAGGGCGTCGATCATCTTTTCGCCGCCGGGCAAAGTCAGTCTCCGCAACTCGGCGGTGACTTCCTCGTCGTCCTTGAAGACGCTCAATACCCAGGCGATGCTGTCGAGCACGTCGGGATTGCCGCCCGTGGCGGCGCCAGCCATGCCCTCCCATTCTGTTTCCAGACCCTTCTCCTTCAGGGTTTTTCGCAATTCCTGCCAGGCCGGAAGCCGAACAAGTTTCTCGGTTTCAGGGTCTTTGGCTTTGCCTTCCGCCTGTTGCGCAGCGGTAGGGTAGGAAAGACCGGTGAACTTGAAGGCATCCGGCAGTTGGCCCGCCTTGACCAGGGCGGCGCGCAGTTGCTTGTAGGTGAAATCGCTTGCCTGTTTGTAAGGAAGCGGCAGGGCGACCCGGCGTTCCGTCTCGCTGAGGCCGCGCGTGACGCCATCCACGACGATGCGCAGGTTGTTGAGTCGCGTGAGCCAGACATGACGTTCGGCCGTGAAGCTGGCCTTGGGAGCGCGGTATTCCTTCTTCTCGAACGTGCATTTGCCGAGCATCTTGAGGAGGTCGTTGCCAGCCAGCGGGGGCTTCTGCTCCCAGAACAATCCGCTTTTCCGGTCGCCGCTGCCCAGGATGGCCGTCTCCAGTTGCACGGTGGCTTGGGGGTTGCCGAATTCGCGCTGCCGCCGAAACAGCAGCGCCATCTCGTCAGCCAGTAGGACGCGCGAGAGGGCCTTGCCGTAGTCGCCCTGCTTGTTGCGCTGTGCATCGGGGAACTCGGCCAGTACCATTTCGGCGGCGCTGCGGTAACCCTTTTCCTCCATCCGCTTCCTGGTGTCGGCGAGCCCCTTCTTGACCTTGCCGCCTTCACCCTTGCTGTCCGCTTCGGCCTGCTTTTCTTCGGCGCGGCTGATCCAATGGAAGCCCCGGTGCTTGCACAGATGGTAGATCACCCGCGCCCATTCTTCGGCATTCAGCAGGCGGTCCAGGCCTTCCGCTCGCAATTGCCAGAGCGAGTGCTGAAACGGGTGTTGAGGTTGAAAGAACCGGAGGTCGTCGATTACTCCGTGCCGCTTCAGCAGCCGCGCCAGCTTGGTCAGGCGCCACGCCCTGCGGCGCAGGCGTCGTCGCATCAGGCGTGCGCTGCGGCGCACCAAATTGAGGGAGTCACCTTCCTTGGCGGTTTCGGCCTTGTCGAAACAGCGCACGCCCAGATCGATGATCCGGTTCTCGCCCAAGACACACCATCCTACCGAAGCAATGCCGATGTCGAGGCCCAGGGTATAGGGGAGTTTTTCCTGTTGCATGACGCCATCCCATGCGGATAGAATGATTCCATTGTAGTCTTCCGGGGTGAGAGCCGTTGCTACAATAAGGTAGTTACCTTCGGGTAACGACCGAATCCGGCCCGACAGGCTTGCCTGTCGGGCCTTATCTTTTGGAAAGTCAGTCTCCACGACACGGCGCCGCCTGGGCCTGCGCCATAATGCACGCTGGCAAGGAGGCGACGACATGACGGACTTCAGGAATCGCAAGGTGCTCATCACCGGCGCCGCCAGCGGCATCGGGCGGCTGATGGCGTTGCGCATCGCGGCGCGGGGCGGGCGGCTGATCCTGTGGGATCTGGACGAGGCGCACCTTGCGGCGGTGGCCGGCGAGATCGCCGCGGCGGGCGGGCAGGCTGCGGCGTATGCGTGCAACCTCGCCGAGCGGGCGTCCATCGAGGCCGCTGCCGCGCGCACGCTCGCCGAGCAGGGCGCGGTCGATGTGCTGATCAACAACGCCGGCATCGTGGACGGCAAGCGCATGCTGGAGGCCACCGACGAGGAGGTCGAGCGCACCTTCGCGGTGAACACCCTGGCGCACTTCCGCACGGTGCGCGCCTTCCTGCCCGGCATGCTGGCGCAGGGTGCGGGGCACATCGTCACCATCGCTTCGGCCTCGGGCATTGCGGCGGTGCCGCGCCTGGCGGACTACTCGGCCAGCAAGGCCGCCGCCATCGCCTTCGACGAATCGCTGCGCCTGGAGTTCGCCCACGACGGCGTGCCGGTGAAGACCACCGTGGTCTGCCCGTACTACATCGCCACCGGCATGTTCGAGGGCGTGCGCACGCGCTTCCCGCTGCTGCTGCCGATCATGCGGCCGGAGGCCGTCGCCGCGCGCATCGTGTGCGCCATCGAGCGCAACGAGTCGCGCGTGGTCCTGCCCTGGTTCGTGCGCTGCGCCTTTCCGCTGCGCCTGCTGCCGGTGGCCTGGTTCGACGCGCTGATGGGCTTCTTCGGCATCACGAAAAGCATGGACGAGTTCACCGGCAGGAAGCACTAAAACCACAACAAGGAGAGACCATGGCAACCGCCGCCAACATCGCCGTCGCGCTGGTCGCGCTGCTGCACCTGTATTTCCTCGTGCTGGAGATGTTCTTCTGGGACAAGCCGCTCGGCCGGCGCACCTTCGGCCTGACGCCGGAGTTCGCCGCCGCCTCGAAGGGCCTTGCCGCGAACCAGGGGCTGTACAACGGCTTCCTCGTTGCCGGGCTGGTCTGGGGCATCTGGCTGGGCGCGGCCGGCGGGCCGGTGAAAATATTCTTCCTCGGCTGCGTGATCGTCGCCGGCGTCTTCGGCGCGCTCACCGCCAGCCGGAAAATCCTCTGGGTGCAGGCGCTGCCGGGCGCCGTCGCGCTGGGGCTGGTGCTGGCCGCCTGAGCGGCGCGGCCCGCCGGGGGAAAGTCAGTCCGTGCGGGACGGCGATTCCGCCGTCTTCGGCACGAGCTGGTGGAACAGGCTCGATTCGCGCTTGTAGAAGCCCTCGGTGTGGAAGGTCTCCTCCAGCTTGTACCACTCGTAGTCGAGGTGGTGGCACAGCTCGTGCAGCAGCGTGCGCAGGAAGCTCTTGAAGGCCACCACGCGCTGGTTCTTGGCGGTGCGCATCCATAGCTTGATCACGGCCTGCTTGCCCTCGTCCTCCGGCAGGTAGAGGCCGTGCAGCTCGCCCCAGTCGCTCGATGGGCGCACCGCCAGCACCTGCACCCGGATCGGCGCCGTCTCCAGCTGACTGACTATTCCCGAAGCGAGGGCGGCGCAGAGGCGCTCCGCCTCGGCGCGCTTTTCCGCCTGCAGGGCGGCGGCCAGCGGTGCCACCAATGTGCGCAGCGCGGCCGGGTTGGGCAATTCGATTCTCTCGATGGCGTCGCTTTTGTCGTAGATGCGGCGGCGCGCGGCGGAGAGGCGGGTGTAGTAGGCGAAGGGCATTGCGT
>JADFDL010000056.1 GCA_018262875.1 Rhodocyclaceae bacterium
GCGCAGTCGCCGCGTGCCGCCGCGCCTTTCATCGCCATTAACTGCGCGGCGATTCCGGATAACCTTCTGGAAGCCACGCTCTTCGGCCATGAGAAGGGATCGTTCACCGGCGCGCAGGCAGCCCAGGCCGGCAAGTTCGAGCAGGCGCAGGGCGGCACGCTGCTGCTCGACGAGATTTCCGAAATGCCGCTGGCGCTGCAGGCCAAACTGCTGCGTGTGCTGCAGGAACGCGAGGTGGAGCGGGTCGGCGGCAAGAAGCCCATTCCCCTGGATATCCGCGTGCTGGCCACCAGCAACCGCGACATGGCGAAGGAAGTGGCGGCCGGACGTTTCCGCGAGGATCTGTACTACCGGCTCAACGTCTTCCCGCTGCAGATTCCGGCCCTGCGCGAGCGGCCGGCCGACATCGTGCCGCTGGCGCGGCATTTTGCCGTCCACCACGGCAGTCCGGCGGCAAGGTTTGCCGCCGATGCCGAGGCGCTGCTGGCGGCCCATGCCTGGCCGGGCAATGTGCGCGAGCTGGAAAACGCCGTGCAGCGGGCTCTGATCCTGGCCGGCGGCGACACGGTAGCCGCCGAGCACCTGCAGCTCTCCATTCAGTTCTCGCCGCCGCCGGAGATGCCGCAATGGCATGCTGCCAAAGAGGAAATCAAAGCCGTGCCGCCACCGCAGGCGGCCCCGTCGAACATGCGCGACCTGGAGCGCCAGCACATTCTGGAGACGCTGGCGACGGTGAACGGTTCGCGCAAGCGGGCGGTCGAACTGCTCGGCATCTCCGAGCGCACCCTGCGCTACAAGCTCCAGCAGTACCGTACCGCCGGCGCCTTTTGAAGGGTGGCATGCATGTTGCTGTCTGGAGGGTAGGTTGGGCTTCAGCCCGGCAACATCGGCAATAGTCGGCCTGAAGGCCGACCTACAGATAAAGGTTGGACATGGACACACGCGGCATAGACCAGATGCTCTCCGAGCTGCGCTCGACGGCGCAGCTCGCCTCCGGCAAGGCGCTGCAGCCGAAGCAGGCCGGCGAGGCCGGGGCAGCCGATTTCGGCCAGATCCTGAAGAGCACGCTCGATCAGGTGAATCAGGCCCAGGTGGACGCGCAGAAGCTGGCGCAGGATTTTTCCGCCGGCAGCGGCAATGCCAGCCTGCAGGACGTCATGATGTCTCTGCAGAAAGCCAATCTGTCGTTCCAGCAGATGGTGCAGGTGCGCAACCGGCTGGTCTCCGCCTATCACGACATCATGAACATGCAGGTTTGAGTTCCGGGCTCGTAAACGCATAGCGGCGCCAAGGCGCCGCTTGTTGTTTCAGCCTGGAGCACGCTTACATCATTCCCGTTTCCCTTGCCTTGCGTTCGCGCTCGACGCGGATGATGTAGCGCTGGATCAGCGTCATCATGTGGCCGGGCAGGTCGATGAACTGGCAGCCGGAGCGCTTGGTCCTGGCGCCGCTGCGCAGGGTGAACTCGAAGACGTTGCGCACGCGCAGGGTAGCCAGCACCGTGCCGATTTCCGGAAGATCGATGCGGCAGTTCTCGAAGAGGTGGTCGGTCTCGAATTCGACGCCTTCCGGCGGCGCCATGATGCCCAGGCCGCCGCCGCTGATGTCGATCACCGTGGTTTCGAACGTGGTGTTCGTGCCGTCCGCTAGCTTGACGGGAATAGTGCAGCGCAAGGGGTGGGCGATCGGCGCGGTCAGGCGATAGTACTCGCGCCGCTGCAGGCGCAGCAGTTCATCCGGAATCGCCGCACGGAAGGCCTCGCGTCCTTCGTATTCCGCTTTGGCGAGGTGCTTGACGGTGAACTGGATTTTCACCTTGTCGTGCGCGGCAATGAAGACCAGCTTGTCGCTGGCCAGTGCCTTGCGGTTCATTTCGGCGTTGCTGCCGGGGTCGAGCAGCAGGGTGTCGGCCTCGGCGGAGACGGAGAGCAGGGTGGTGAGCAGGAAATCGCTGCCCTGGTTGAAATAGACGGTGATGAGCGCGCCCTTGTCTCGCATTGCGCGCAGGAGGAAAACGATTTCCTTCTTCGAATGCAGCAGGTATTTGCTGTAGTCGTCGGCCTGCATCAGCTCGAAGCGGAGCTGGGGATGGTCCTCTTCCAGGCCTTCTCGGGGGGTATCGCTCATGCCGCAAGTTTAATCATTATTGCGCATTTTGGGGCAGCGTCTGCCCGTGCTCCAGGCGGTAGATCCAGGCCAGCAATTCAGCCACTGCGACATAGAGCTGCGACGGAATGCGCGCATCGAGGTCGACCTGCATGAGCAGCGCCAGCAGCTCGGGCGACTCATGCACGAACACGCCATGCTCGCGCGCCCGCGCGATGATCTGCTCGGCAATCAGGCCGCGGCCCTTGGCAACGACGCGCGGCGCCTTGTCGGCGGCGGAGTAGGCCAGCGCCACGGCTTCTTGGCGGGTTTCACGCGGACTCATGCGATTCCACGCTTCCTTCGAGCGGCGGCAGGCCGGCGGCGGCGAAGGCTGCCTTGAGATCGGCAAAACCTTGCTGCAGGGCGGTGGCGCTGTCCGCCATCGCCGTCATGGCGAGACTGACTTTTGCCGGCGCGAGCCGCAGAACGACATTGATGTCGCCCAGGCGGGGCAGGGTGAGCCGCACGGTCGTCGTCCATTGCTCCGCGGGCGCCTCCTCGGGCGCATTGCGCTGTTGTTCGCCGGCCTCGATTTCCCAGTGCAGGGTTTGTCCGGGCCAGACTTCGCCGCGCCAGACGATGTGCTGCGTGGCGGCGGCATCCAGTTGCTGCTGGACGATCGGTTGCAGTTCGGTGGGCAGGCCGGGTGTGGCCGTGGCGGGGGTGCGACCGGCGACGGGTTCTGCGCTGCGGGAGGAATCCGCGGAGGGGGTTTCCCCGTCCGCTTGCGCAGCGGCGGCGGCCTCCAGCACGCGCAGTTGGCGGGCGTGGCGCGCTTGCGGCTCGCGCGCCAGCGCCTCGGCCGGATAACGGCCGGCGACCCACTGCGCCTGGTGGGCCTCGTAAAAGAGTCCGCTTTCCACGATCGCCTGTTGCAATGCCGGCACCAGCCGGGCCGCCTGTAGGGGCGGCTCGGGCAGCAGGGGCGTGGTGCGAGCGATCGTTGCTGGCTGGGGCGCCCGTTCCTCTCCCGAGAGCAGCGTGCTGATGATCTGCCCGGTGCGCGAAAGCGTGGGCGGCGGGGATTGCCTTGCGGGCGCGTCTTCCGCGCCCTCGGCAACGATCAGGCGCGGCGTGCGCGCCGTGACGACCAGTTCGAGCGTGTCGCCCGGCTGCGCAGGCTGCGGCAGGGCCAGCGTCAGATTGCGGCCGGCAACGAGCGCGCGAAAGGTGCCGTCCGGCAGCGCGCTTTCAACGCGGGCGGTGAAGCGCTGCCCGACCGGCAGTTCGGGCAGATCGGCGGAGATTTCGCGTACCGGCGAGACCGGATTGACGAGGGATTCCGTCAGAATTCGCAGGCGTGCGGCAAGGTCGCTCGGAATCATAAGATCGTCCTGTAGCTTGGGCTTCAGCCCAACAGCGGCCGCCACGAACCGCGCAAGGTGTTTTCCCGCCCGTCGGGCTGAAGCCCCGCCTACAGGGCGCCATACGCCCGGCGCACCGAGCGTTCCCGCGCGCCGCCGCCGAGGAACTGCCTGACCTGCTCCATCCACGGCTCCGCGTAGCGGCGCACTTCGGCGTCGTCGGCGAGGATGCGGCGGATGAGATCCCGCTTGCGCGTTTTCTCCGCATCGGACAGCCGGATCGGCTCGCCGCCCGCTTCGAGATGCCGCGCCAGGCCGGCGCAGTCCTTTTCCAGCGCCGCCAGCCGCTCCCAGTCGCAGGCGCTGGCCGCCTCGACCATTTGCGTGGAAATTGCGCTCATCGACTCATACAAGGCCAGCGTGCTCATGGCTTGCTTCCGATCTGCGCCCAAGCGTCCTTCAACTCGGCGAGCAGGTGGCTGACCTCATCGAGCACGGCCGGTTGATTGTTGAGATTGGCGTGGAGCAGGCGGGCGCACATGTAATCGTAGAGCGCAGCGAGTCGTTCGGCAAGTTCGCCTCCGGCTTGCGTGTCGAGGCTGGCCTTGAGGCCGTTGGCAATGATGTTGATCGCCTTGGAAACCGCTTCGCCCTTCTTCGCGATTTCATTGCGCTGCATGTGCAGCGAGGCGCCGCTTACCGCCAGCATCGCGCCTTCGAAGAGCATGAGGACCAGCTTGTGCGGGTCGGCCGTATCGACGCCGGTCTCGATCCCCACCTTGTTGTAAGCCGCTTTCGGGTTGTGCATCACCGCGAACATGTTGCAGGTCTCCTCGTGTTATTGGTTCGAGCTGCCTGCCGAAGGCAGGTTGGCCAACTGCTGCGTCAGAAAATTCGAAGTCTTGGTCATGCTGGCCATCATCATGTCCAGTGCGGTGAACTGCGCGCGGTAGCGCTTCTCGACCCCTTCCAGCCGTCGCGCCAGCGCCTCGCGCTGCGTGCCGATCGACTTGATGGAGGCATTGATGCCGTCCATGCGGCCGTCGAGCAGGCTGTCGTTTTCCAGCATCCTGCCGACCAGCTTGTCCAGTTCGTAGGCATAGCCGCGAGCGAAACTGACGCTGCCGCGGGTGCCGATGGCCCCCCCCGTCACGCTGAGGGCGAGGCCGCTGCTGTCGCCGCTTCCCGTGAGGGTCTGGCCCGAGCCGCTTGCGGTGTTGCCGCCGATGCTGCCGACGACATCCACGCCGGCCGTCTCGGTCTGCGCGCCGAAGAGGTCGGCGCCTGCCGTCCCGCCCGCGATGATCGCCGACGAAGCCGAGCCGTAGCGGTTGGAGGTTACCGTCAGCACGCCGGCCGACTGGCTGACGGTCACGCCGATGCCGGCGGACGAGAGGGCGGTGACGCCATTGATCTTCGACTGGAGCTCGGCGGCCAGGGCGGCTGCGGTGTAGGTGCCGGCGGCGAGCGTCACGCTGGCGGCAACGCCATCCACGGTGAGGTTCAGGCTGTCGTTGCTGCCCGCACCGATGGTGAGTACCGCGGCGCCGCCGCCAACCGCCTTGCCCTGCGTGGCAAGCTGGGTGACGCTGAGCGCATAGGCGCCGTTCTTCGTGTCCGCGGTCGAGCCGGCGAACGACACCAGGCTGTCGGTCGGCTTGCCCACCGCGGCAAACAGCGTCGACACGTCCTTGGTGGAATCGGCAAGAACGGTGTTCAGCTTGCTCGAGTCGAGCTTGAGCGTGCCGTCCTTCTGAAAGGTGATGCCGATGTCGGAAAGGGTGCTCAGGCCGCCGCCGGCCGTCGATAGCGAGGTGTTGAACAGGCCGCGCAACTGGCTCTGCAGCGAGCGTATCGTGGCGTCGCCGGTCAGCGTCGACGCCCGCTTGTTTGCCGCGTCATATTTCGACAGGTCGGTGATGGTCTTGTTGAGATCGTTGTAGGTCTTGACGAAGGACTGCACCGCGCCCTGGATGCCGGCGCTGTCGCGGGCGACGTTCAGCGTCGTCGTGCCGGGCGTGTTGGCCTTGAGCAGGTTGAGCGTGACGCCCTCGATGGCGTCGGTGACGGTGTTCGAGGCCTTGCTGATGCCGATGCCGTCGATGACCAGCGCGGCATTCTGGGCAGCGACGGTCTGCGTCAGATTCGTCGTCCCGCCGGTGGCGGCGTCATGCACCAGCTGCGACAGTCCGCTGTTGTCGGTATTGGCCAGATCGTCGTCCGCCACCGTGATCTTCAGCGCGTTGGCGACGCCGCTATCCTTCGAGGCGACCACCAGCCGGTTGCCCGTGCCGTCGTTGACGATGCTGGCCGAGACGCCGATATTGGCGGCGTTGATGGCATCGCGCACGCCCGCCAGCGAGGACTTGCTGCTGTCGATGGTGATGGTGCCGGCGGCCTTGTCCGGGTTGAGCGTGAAGACGCCGCCGCTGTAGGTGCCGAACTGGATGGTGAGTGTTCCGCTGCCGACCGTTGTGGCGGTCGTCGCGAAAGTGCCGGATTTGAGCTTGTGCGCCTGGGCGAGGGTCTGCACCTCGACGGCGTAGCTGCCCGCCGTCGCCGCCGATGACGCGCTGACCGTGGCTGCCGTCGCATCGACAAGGCTTGCCGTGACGGCGGAAAACTTTGCCGGATTGGCCAGGGCGGCCACCGCGCTCTGGAAGGAAGACAGCGCACCCTTCAGGCTGCCGTAAGCGGTGAGCTGCGACTGGAGCTTCGCTTCCTTGGTGTCCAGGGCAGTCAGGGGCCGGCGCTCCAGAGCCATGAGTTGGCTGACGATGCTGCTGACGTCGAGCCCGGAGCCGATTCCTGCCGAAGAAATTGCCATGTATCTCCTGCTCCTGTTGCTTCCTTCGTAAGTGCTAGGCCGTCTGCTTGAACAGCAGACTCTTCATGCGATCGATCGCCTTGGCGATGGCCACGATTTCCTCGCCCGGTATCTGGCGTATGACTTCCCTGGTCGCCGAGTCCACCACCGAGATGATCGTCTTTCCCGTTTCCTTGTCGACAGTGAATTGCAAGTCCCGTGCCACCGGCTCGACTGCCGTTTTCACGGCCTCGACGGCCTGTCTGACCTGTTCCGGGCTTGGCTGGGAAGCGGCCTGGCCGGGCAACTGAATTTCGGTCGGCGCAGGCTCCTTGACGGCAGCAGGGCGTCGCGGCGCACCCGTTTCCTGTGCCGCATAGGCCGCCAGGCTACTGATTTGCTGTATCGCCATGATCCGCTCTGGTTATGTGGTTGGCAGGCGCCGGGCCTGGGCCCGGCGCCTTTCTCCCAATGTGGCTGGAGACCTTAGCCGCGGAGCAGCGTCAGGACTTGCTGCGGCAGCGCGTTGGCTTGCGCCAGCATCGCCGTGCCCGCTTGCTGCAGGATCTGGTTGCGCGACAGGCCGGCCGTTTCGGCCGCGAAGTCGGCATCCTGGATGCGGCTGCGGGAAGCCGACAGGTTTTCCGCGGTCGTCTGCAGGTTGGCAATCGCCGAGCTGAAGCGGTTCTGGTAGGCACCGAGGTCGCCCCGCGAGACGTTGATCTGGCCCAAAGCCGCATCCACCACTGCGATGGCAAGCTGCGAATTCGCGGCGCTGGAGAGGCTGACGCTGGCCAGGGCGGAGAAGGCGCTGGACTGGGTGGCTGAGGTGAAGACATCCGTGTTGGCGCCGGCCAGCGTGATGGAGCCCTTGCTGCTGCTGAGTGACACAACGCCGCTCTTGATGGAGGAGTCGTTGCCAGCGTCGGTCAGCGTTTGGCCGGAAAATAAGGCCGTTGCAGTACCTGCGCCGCCAGTGTTGTCGTAGTTAAGAATGCTGATATCGCGCCCATCGGTTGTGGACAAGGTCAGGCCGGCTTTCGTCGAGGTGCTAGTGAAGGTTGCGGTAACCCCGGTAGAACCCTGCGCGCCGTTGATGGCGCCCATCAGTGTCGTGAGGTCCGTGGGATCCGCTACGGCCGCCGAGACAGTGACACCGTTGAGATCGAAGGTGACGGTGCCTGCGACCGAAACCCCGCTCAGCGTGGCGCTGTTCGAGGCGGTGGCAGTAACGCCAACGCCGGACGCATTGGTATTGATGGCGGCGGCGATGGCCTTGGCATCGGCGTTAGCCGCGTAGCCAAAGGCAGAAGTTGTGCCGCCATTGAGCGTGGTGATCGTCAGGCCGGCTTCCACACCGACGGTATTGCCGCCTGTGAGATCGGCCGCAGCCGCCTTGGTGACGCCCACGCCGCCCGCACCGACGACGCTTCCGGCTCCCAGCAGGATATTGCTGCCCAGTGCTGTCGCGCGCGCATCGGCAATTGAGTTGACCGAGATCGTCTGGTTGGCATTGGCGCCGACCTGGAAGTTCTGGGCGGTAAAGGAACCGTCGAGCAGGGTCAGGCCGTTGAATGAGGTCTGACCGGCAACCCGCGTGATTTCCGCGGTCAACTGGGCTGCTTCCGCATCCAGCGAGGCGCGGTCGGTGGCGCTGTTGGTGCCGTTGGCGGATTGAATCGCCAGTTCGCGGATTCGCTGCAGGTTGTTACCGATTTCGGCGAGCGCGCCTTCCGCCGTCTGCGCCAGCGAGATGCCGTCGTTGGCGTTGCGGGCGGCCTGGTTGAGGCCGCGAATCTGCGCGGTCATCCGCTCGGAAATGGCCAGGCCGGCGGCGTCGTCCTTGGCGCTGTTGATGCGCAGGCCGGAGGACAGGCGCTGCAGGGATGTGGCCAGCGCGGTCTGTGACGTGTTGAGGGCGCGTTGCGAGTTGAGCGATGAAATGTTACTGTTGATTACCTGAGGCATGACGTTTCTCCTTGCAAGATTTGAGGGTTGTGACAGCCAATCGCCCCTAGACTCCCATCAGGCGGGCGGTGATGTCGCCGTCAAATGCAGTAACGGTATGACTCGGGAAAACTTTAGGGCGGCGTCGCAAGGTTCCGCCCTATTTCTTTGTGCGGAAACGGTTTTTCAAATTCGTTGCAAAAATATTCCCCGAATCTCCTCAAGTTCCCTCAACCGCCGCCGATAAGACCTGTACACGCCTCCTTGCGTGCAGGGTTTTGCAGTCCCCTGACTCCCGTGAAAATCGCCGGTCCGCCGGCGATTTTCTTTTTGGCCGCAAAAGTCAGTCTCGCCAGGACGGCGCGACTTGCCCCTCACTCCTCACTCCCTCTCTCTCGCCCGTGGCCGGGAAAGAGGGGGCTTGTTGCCGCGTCGATTGCATTTC
>JADFDL010000057.1 GCA_018262875.1 Rhodocyclaceae bacterium
GCCTCGACCAGGCCATCTCGCGCGGCCTCGCCTACGCGCCCTGGGCCGACCTGGTGTGGTGCGAAACCGGCAAGCCGGATCTCGACTTCGCCCGGAAATTTGCTGAAGCGATCCACAAGCAATTCCCCGGCAAGCTGCTCGCCTACAACTGCTCGCCCTCCTTCAACTGGAAAAAGAACCTCGACGACGCCACCATCGCCAAGTTCCAGAAGGAGTTGGGCGCCATGGGCTACAAGTTCCAGTTCATCACGCTGGCCGGCTTCCACAGCCTCAACTACTCGATGTTCAACCTGGCCCACGGCTACGCCCGCAACCAGATGAGCGCCTTCGTCGAGCTGCAGGAGGCCGAGTTCGCCGCCGCCGAGAAGGGCTTCACCGCCGTCAAGCACCAGCGCGAGGTCGGCACCGGCTACTTCGACGCCGTCACCACGACGATCGAGCGCGACGCCTCCACCGCCGCCCTCAAGGGCTCGACGGAAGACGAGCAGTTCTTCGACAAGAAGGCTGCCAGCCACTGAGCGTCGTTCGCTTCGATAAAAGGCCACCCGGCAGGGTGGCCTTTTTTTGCACCATGTGCAGCGCTGCCGAAGCCGGGGATCGCCGGTGCAACCACGCAGAACGGAGGGTTGCGGACAGGTTTCGAAGCGAGTAGACTGCGCAGTCCAATCACTGATGCATCTGCCTGTCAGGTATGGCTGCTCATCCCGCCGCCGCTCCAGAAGATTGCCGCTCGCGACTGCTGTCCGCGGCGCATGCCGCTTTCCTCGAGGAAGGCTATGGCGCCAGCGTCGACCGCATCGCCGCCCGCGCCGGCGTGGCGAAGCAGACCTTCTACAACCACTTCCCGCACAAGGCAGACCTCTTCGGCGAGATCATCCGACAGGTGACGGCCGAGCTGCTGATCGCGCTCGACGACGACGGCCTGAATCTGCGCGAATGCCTGACGCGCTTCGGCATCGTCTACCGCGACAAGGCGCTGAGCGCCGCCGGACTCGGGCTGTTCCGCGTCCTCGCCGCCGAGGCAGCGCGCTTTCCCGATCTGGCGAAGACGGTCTACCGGACCGGGCCGGCGCGCACCACCGCCCGCCTCACCGCCGTCCTGCAGGCCGCCATCGACCGCGGCGAACTGCGCGACACCGATGCCGACTTCGCCGCCACCACCCTGCTGTCGATGCTGGTCGGGGCCGAACACACGCGCTTCCTTTTTTCCGGCGAGCTGCCGCCGCGCATGAACTCGATGCGCGCCGGCGAAATCGTCGATTGCTTCCTGCGCGCCTTCGCGCCAGATATTCCTTCTCCCGCCGCCAAACGGAACAAGTCATGAACAAGACAAACACGCTGCTCATTTTGCTCGCTGCCGCCTTGCTCGCCAGCGCCTGCGGCAACGGCGACAACAAGGCTCCGTCCGCGGCCGCTCCCGCCGGCGGCATGCCGCCTCCCGAAGTCGACGTGGTCACCATCGCGGTCGGCAGCGCCACGCTGACCCAGGACCTGCCGGGGCGCGTGCAGGCCATCCGTTCGGCGCAGGTACGGGCGCGCGTCGAGGGCGTGCTGGAGAAAAGACTCTACAAGGAAGGCAGCGACATCGCGGCCGGCACGCCGCTGTTCCAGATCGACGCCCGCACCTACCAGGCGGCGGCGGCGGCGGCGCAGGCCGACCTGGCGGCGGCCAAGGCAACCTTCGACCGCTACAAGCCGCTGCTGGAGACCCGCGCGGTGAGCCAGCAGGAATACGACGGGGCGCTGGCGCGCTACAAGCAGGCCGAGGCGGCGCTGGCGCGCGCCCGGCTCGACCTGGAGAACGCCGTGCCGCGCGCGCCGATCTCCGGCCGCGCCGGCCGTGCGCTGGTCACCGAAGGCGCGCTCGTTGGCAAGGGCGACGCCACGCATCTGGTCACCATCGAGCAGCTCGACCCGGTCCGCGTCGAGTTCTCGCAAACCTACTCCGACGTGCTGCGGCTGCAGCAGGCGGTGAAAGCCGGCAAGCAGAAGAAATCGGACTCGGCCAACGTCGAGCTGGTGCTCGAGGACGGCTCGATCCATGCGGAGAAAGGCCGCCTGCAATTCACCGACCTCGCCGTCGATCCCGCGAGCGGCGCCGTGGTGCTGCGCGCCGAGTTCCCGAATCCGCGTCGCGAACTGCTGCCCGGCACCTTCGTGCGCGTGCGCTTCCCGCAGGCGGAACTCGACAACGCCATCCGCGTGCCGCAGCGCGCCGTGCAGGGCACGCCGGGCGGCGGGCAGATGGTGATGACCGTCGACGCCGAAGGCAAGGTGGTTCCGCAGCCGATCACGACCGGCACGATGGCCGGCCCCGACTTCATCGTCACCGACGGTCTCAAGGGCGGCGAACAGGTGATCGTCAACGGCCTGCAGAAGGCGCGTCCCGGCAGCGTCGTGAAACCGGTGCCGTGGCGCCCGGCGGCGCCGCTCATGCCTGCGCCCACGCCCGCCAAGCCGGCCGAAGCCCCCGCCGCGCCAACGCCTCCGGCCGAGAAAAAGTAAGCCATGCTCGCCAACTTCTTCATCGACCGGCCCATCTTCGCCTGGGTCATCGCCATCATCATCCTGCTCGGCGGCGCGCTCTCGCTGCGCCAGTTGCCGGTGGCCAGCTATCCCGCCGTGGCGCCGCCCGCGCTGGCGATCACCGTCAATTATCCGGGCGCTTCGGCCAAGGTCGTCGAGGAAACCGCGGTCGCGCTGATCGAACAGGAACTCAACGGCATCGAGAACCTGCTCTACATGGATTCCGCCTCCGAGCAGAACCTCGGCACCATCACCCTGACGTTCAAGGCCGGCACCAACCTCGACCTGGCCTCGGTGGAAACGCAGAACCGCATCAAGCGCGCCGAACCGCGCCTGCCGGAGGAGGCCCGCCGGCTCGGCGTCACGGTCGTCAAGTCGGCGCGCAACTTTCTGCTGTTCATTTCCCTGTTCTCGCCGGACAAGTCCCTCGACGGCGTCGCGCTCGGCAGCTACGCCGCCGCCAACGTGCTGGAAAGCATCCGCCGCACGCCCGGCGTCGGCGAGGCGATCCTGTTCGGCACCGAATACTCGATGCGCCTGTGGCTCAAGCCGGAGCGCCTGCAGGCCTTCGGACTGACGCCGGCCGACGTGGCCAAGGCGGTCCGCGCGCAGAACGCCCAGATCGCCACCGGCGAGCTCGGCCAGGTGCCGGCAGTGCCCGGCCAGGAATACAGCGCCACCATCATCACGCAGGGACGCCTGTCGACCCCCGCCGAATTCGGCAACGTCATCCTCAAGAGCGATGAGCGCGGCGCAGCGGTGCGCGTGAAGGACGTCGCCCGCGTCGAGCTCGGCGCGCAGGATTACACCATCTCCGCCCGCGTCGACGGCCAGCCCACCGCGGCGATTGCCGTGCGCATGGCGCCGGGCGCCAATGCCCTCGACACGGCCAAGGCGGTCAAGGACAGGATGACCGAGCTGGCCAGGTATTTCCCCTCCAACATCTCCTGGATCGTGCCCTACGACACCTCGACCTTCGTCGACATCTCCATCAGCGAGGTGGTCAAGACGCTGATCGAGGCCATGATCCTGGTGGTGCTGGTGATGTACCTGTTCCTGGAGAACGTGCGCGCCACCTTCATTCCGGCCGTCGTCGTGCCGGTGTCGCTGTTCGGCGCGATGATCGGGCTCTACCTGCTCGGCTATTCGATCAACGTGCTGACCCTGTTCGCCATGGTGCTGGCGATCGCCATCGTGGTGGACGACGCCATCGTGGTGATCGAGAACGTCGAACGCATCATGAGTGAGGAGGGCCTCAGCCCGCGCGACGCGACGCGCAAGGCCATGGGCCAGATCATCAACGCCATCATCGCCATCACCGTGGTGCTGACGGCGGTGTTCGTGCCCCTGCTCTTCTTCGGCGGCTCGGTGGGCGCGATCTACCGGCAGTTCGCCGTGACGCTGATCCTGACCATGGCTTTCTCGGCCCTGATGGCGCTGACGCTGACGCCGGCGCTGTGCGCCTCGATGCTCAAGCACCAGCCCGGCAAGGACGTGATGCCCTCGACCGGCTTCTTCGGCTGGTTCAACCGTTTCTTCGCCGCCACCGTGCGCCGCTACACCGACGCCACGCGCCGCATCCTGGGCCGGCCCGGGCGCTGGCTCATCGTGTATGCCGCGATTTTGGGCGTGACCGGCTGGCTGTTCGCCAAGCTGCCGGGCAGCTTCCTGCCGGACGAGGACCAGGGCTACTTTCTCAGCATCATCCAGTTGCCGCCCGGCGCGACGCGCGAGCGCGCCCTCGAAGTGCTCGACACCGTCGAGCAGCACTACATGGCGCAGAAGGAAGTCGCCCACGTCATCGGCGTCGCCGGATTTTCCTTCTTCGGGCGCGGCCAGAACGCCGCCATCGCCTTCATCCGCCTGAAGAGCTGGGACGAGCGGCCGAACAAGGAGAACGAGGCGGCGTCGGTGGTGCAGCGCGCCAACATGGCTTTCTTCCGCATCAAGCAGGCGATGATCTTCGCCATCAACGTACCGCCGATCCCCGAGCTGGCCGCCGTCGGCGGCTTCGATTTCCGCCTGCAGGATCGCGGCGGGCTGGGCCGCGACAAGCTGCTCGAGGCGCGCAACATGGCGCTCGGCCTGGCCGGCCAGCATCCGGCGCTCGCCGGCGTGCGCCCGGAGGGCCAGGAGGCCGGCCCGCAGGTTTTCCTCAGCGTGGACCGGGTCAAGGCGCGGGCGCTGGGCATCGACCTGGGCGAGCTCAACGACACCCTGCAGGCCACCCTGGGCGCCGCCTACATCAACGACTTCGTGCGCGAAGGCCGCATCCTGCGCGTGCAGATGCAGGCCGAGGCCGACACCCGGCGCACGCCGGAAGACCTGCTGCGGCTGCCGGTCAAGAATGCACGCGGCGACATGATCCCCCTCGCCGAGATCGCCACGGCGAAGTGGATCGTCGGCAGCCCCAAGCTCGACCGCTACAACGGCTTGCCCTCGATGAAGATCGCCGGCAACCCGGCGCCCGGCCGCTCGACCGGCGAGGCGCTGGCGGCGATGGAGGAGGTGGCCGGCAAGCTGCCGTCCGGCATCGGCTTCGAATGGTCGGGCAATTCCTACGAGGAGCGGCTCTCCGGCACGCAGGCGCCCTTCCTCTTCGCCGTCTCGCTGATCGTGGTCTTCCTCTGCCTCGCCGCGCTGTACGAGAGCTGGTCGATTCCCTTCGCGGTCATGCTGGTGGTGCCGCTGGGCATCTTCGGCGCCGTGATGGCCGTCTACCTGCGCGGCCTGCCCAACGACGTGTACTTCAAGGTGGGCCTGATCGCCATCATCGGCCTGTCGGCGAAAAACGCCATCCTGATCATCGAGTTCGCCCGCGAGTTGCAGGAGCAGGGCCAGGACCTGATCGAGGCCACGCTCGAAGCCTGCCGGCTGCGCTTCCGGCCGATCCTGATGACCTCCATCGCCTTCATGTTCGGCGTGCTGCCGCTGGCCGTTTCGACGGGGGCCGGCGCCAACAGCCGCCACGCCATCGGCACCGGCGTCATCGGCGGCATGCTCGCCGCCACCGTGCTGGCGGTGTTCCTCGTTCCGGTGTTCTTCGTCGTCGTCCGGCGCTTCTTCCCCGGCCATGCGCGCCATCATGCGGGAACCAGCCATGAATAAGTCTCTGCCGCTCGCCCTCAGTCTGGCCGCCACACTCGCCGGCTGTTCGCTCGCCCCCGACTTCCTGCGCCCCGCCGCGCCGGTGCCCGCCGCCTGGCCGACGCAGGCCGCCGACGGCGCAGCCGCCCAGCCGGTGCCGGAAGACTGGCGCGCCTATTTCACCGACGCCCGGCTGCAGGCGCCGATCGCCGCCGCGCTCGAGCACAACCGCGACCTGAAGATTGCCTTCGCCCGCGTGGACGAGGCGCGTGCCCTCGCCGGCCTCGCCCGCGCCGACCGCTTTCCCGCCGTCGACGCCAATCTGCAGCGACAGGCCGCGCTGACGCCCGGCGACCTGACGCCCGGCGGCCGGCAAACCTTCAGCCAGCGCTTCGACGCCAACCTCGGCATCGCCGCCTTCGAACTGGACTTCTGGGGGCGCGTGAAGAACCTCGACGATGCCGCGCGCGCGAACTTCCTCGCCAGCGAATACGCCCAGCGCGCCTTCCGCCTGACGCTGATCGGCGACGTGGCGTCGGCCTGGTACGCCCTGCGCGAGCTGGAGGCGCGCAGCGCCCTGGCCGAGGCCACGGTCGCCAGCCGCGCCGAGAGCCGCAAGCTGATCGAGCAGCGGCGCGACGTCGGCCTCGCCGGCGATCTCGATTACTACGCCGCCGACGGCGCCTGGGCCGCCGCCCGCGCCGAGGCCGCCAACCTGGCGCGACAGAAGACCGCCGCCGAAAACGCGCTGCATCTCCTGGTCGGCACCAGCCTGCCGCCGTCGCCGGCAGGGTCCGCCACCGTAGCGGAGGCGCCGGCGCTACGCGTCGGCCTGCCCTCCGAGGTGCTGCTGCGCCGGCCGGACGTGCTGGCCGCCGAGCAGAAGCTGATCGCCGCCAACGCCAACATCGGCGCCGCGCGCGCCGCTTTCCTGCCGCGCATCCTGCTCACGGTCATCGCCGGCAGCGCCAGCCCGGCCCTCTCCGGCCTGTTCCAGGGCGGCAGCAGCGCCTGGAGTTTCGTGCCCCTGCTCAAGTACCCGCTGTTCGACGCCGGCCGCGCGGAAAGCAGCGTCGACCTGGCCGAAGCGCGCAAGCACATTGCCGTTGCCGAATACGAAAAAGCGATCCAGCAGGCCTTCCGCGAAGTCGCCGATCTGCTCGATGCGCGCACGCGCTACGCCGAACAGTTGCAAGCGCTGGAAGCCGCCAGCACGGCGCAGGCCGAGCGCCTGCAGCGCGTCGATGCGCGCTACCAGGCCGGCATGTCGAGTTACCTGGAATTGCTCGACGCCCAGCGCGAGCAATTCGCCGCGCAACAATCGGTGCTGGCGGCGCGTCGCGCCCTGGCCGCCACCGGCGCCAGCCTGTACAAGGCCCTCGGCGGCGGCTGAAGCCTGCGCGGGAAAAGGCAGTCGCCGGAACACGGCGGCTGCTTTCACCAAAAGTCAGTCCCTGCAGTACGGCGATGAAACGAGCGGAGCCTTCCTCCCGCATCCGAGAGGAAGGCAAATGACGATCAGCGCACGAGATCCTCGATGGCGTCGATGACCATGCTGCTGCCGACGGCAATGAGCAGGACATCGGCGGCGACACGCACGTAGCGGTGGCCGGCGGGCGCAGGCGGCAGGCGCCTGAGCAAATCGCGGGGCAGGTTGTAATAGCGCAGGTCGCCCGGCAGCGGACGTCCCATGCCCCACTTTTTCGCCTGGCCGGGCGGCATGCAGCCGTTGTTCTTCTTGGCCAGGCCCGGCGGGCATTTCCGCCCCGGCTGCGCCTGTTGTCCGCCGTAATACTCTGCAATCAGGCGGCGGTGCTGGTCGGTGAAGCGGGAGGTCGAAGAACCGCCGCGCTGCTCGACGCGATCCTCGTGTTTCTTGCCCTTGCCGTTGCCGGCCCAGTCCGGCCTGTCAGCCAGCGCCGAACCTGCGGCAAGTGCGGCAGACAAGGCCAGTACGGCAAATCGAAGCGGACGAACCCTATGCTGTTTCATGTGCGTTCTCCTATAAGAAACGATCAAGCAATTTGCGACTGGCCGTATCGAGGCCATTGATGTCGCGCACGAGGAAATGGATGCCGTGGCTGTCCTCGATCAGCAGGCCGGACTTGCCGAGGCGGCGGATGAATTCCTCGCCCCACAGCACCAGGCTGGTCTCGCCGCGGTCGGTGTCGACCTGCCAGGTGCTCGGCGTGGCGAAACTGGAAACGCTGCGGATGCGGCGGATTTCCGGCATGAACTCGCGCCGGCCGAGTTCCTCCTCTACCAGTTGCCGCAGTGCGGCAGGCAGCGCATCGAGGCGCTCGATCCAGCCGGCCTCGTGGCCGTCGGGGCCGACCAGCGCAATGCCTTCGCCGGGCGCGGCGATGGGGAAGGCGCGCACCGGCACGACGCCTTCGACGACGTCGCCGCCGGCGGCAGTGAGGACCAGCTTGCCGAAAGCGTTGCGCGCGAGTTGAAAATCCATCGTCATCACTGTCCCTTCGACTTGTGTTCGACGCGCGGCACCTCGCCGTCCGTCTCCTCGACGTCGACATTGCGCGCCTGCGCCTGGTAAAGCCGGTAGTAGGCGCCCTCGCGCGCCATCAGATCGTCGTGGTTGCCGACCTCGACGATGCGGCCGCGGTCCATCACCACCAGGCGGTCGGCCTTGCGCAGCGTGGACAGCCGGTGGGCGATGGCGATGGTGGTGCGGCCGCGCACCAGGTTGTCGAGCGCCTTCTGGATTTCCTTTTCCGTCTCGGTGTCCACCGACGAGGTGGCCTCGTCGAGGATGAGCATGCGCGGATCGATGAGCAGCGCGCGGGCGATGGAGATGCGCTGGCGCTCGCCGCCGGACAGTCCCTGGCCGCGCTCGCCGACCAGCGAATCGTAGCCCTGCGGCAGGCGCAGGATGAATTCATGGGCGTGCGCCGCGCGGGCGGCGGCGATGATTTCCTGGCGCGTGGCGTCCGGCTTGCCGTAGGCGATGTTGTCGGCGATGGTGCCAAAGAAGAGGAAGGGTTC
>JADFDL010000058.1 GCA_018262875.1 Rhodocyclaceae bacterium
AACGATGGGCGCCAAGGACTTTCTCAACAGCCTGCTGCTCAAGGAGCTCTTCAAGGGCCTGTCCGTGACCGGGCGCTATCTGTTCGCGCCGAAGATCACGATCCAGTACCCGGAGGAGATGACGCCGCAGAGCAACCGTTTCCGCGGCCTGCATGCCCTGCGCCGCTACCCGAACGGCGAAGAACGCTGCATCGCCTGCAAGTTGTGCGAGGCAGTGTGTCCGGCCATGGCCATCACCATCGAGTCGGCCGAGCGCGAGGATGCGAACGGGCAAACTTCACGCCGCACCACGCGCTACGACATCGACCTGACCAAATGCATCTTCTGCGGCTTCTGCGAGGAGGCCTGCCCGGTTGACGCCATCGTCGAGACGCGCGTGCTGGAATACCACGGCGAGAAGCGCGGCGACCTCTACTACACCAAGCAGATGCTGCTGGCAGTGGGCGACAAGCACGAGGCACAGATTGCCGCCGACCGCGAGCAGGACGCCAAATTCCGGTGACGCCCATGGACTTCAAGACCGCGCTCTTCTACATACTGTCGGCGATCCTGGTGATCGCGGCGCTGCGCGTCGTCACCGCGCGCAACCCGGTGCATGCCGTGCTCTTCCTGGTGCTCGCCTTCTTCAACGCCAGTGGCCTCTGGCTGTTGCTGCAGGCGGAGTTCCTCGCCATCGCCCTGATCGTCGTCTATGTCGGCGCGGTGATGGTGCTGTTCCTCTTCGTCGTCATGATGCTCGACATCAACCTGGAGCGCCTGCGCCAGGGCTTCTGGGGCAACCTCTGGCTGGGCGGCCCGATCGCCGTGCTGATGGTGATCGAGATGGTGGCAGTGCTCTCCGCGCGCAGCTTCGGGCTGGAGGCCATGCCGGCGCCCGCATCGATGGCGGCAGGCGTCTCCAACACCAAGGCGCTGGGCGTGGCGATCTACACGGACTATGTCTATCCCTTCGAACTGGCCTCAGTCATCCTGCTGGTGGCGCTGATCGCCGCCATCGTGCTCAACCTGCGCCAGCGCCGGGACAACAAGCAGTTGCATCCCTCCGAGCAGATCGCCGTCCGCCGCAAGGACCGCGTGCGCATCGTCTCCATGCCCTCGGAGAAGGAATGATGGGAATCATGCCCAGCCTGAACCATTTCCTGATTCTCGGCGCCATCCTCTTCTCGATCGGCGTGGTCGGCGTCTTCCTCAACCGGAAGAACCTGATCGTCCTGCTGATGGCTATCGAGCTGATGCTGCTCGCCGTCAACATGAACTTCATCGCCTTCTCGCATTTCCTCGGCGACATGGGCGGACAGGTGTTCGTCTTCTTCATCCTGACGGTCGCCGCGGCAGAGGCCGCCATCGGCCTTGCCATTCTGGTCGTGCTGTTCCGCAACCTGCGCACGATCCACGTGGACGACCTCGACAGCCTGCAGGGATAACCATGAGCGCAATGCATCCTCTCGCCCTGTACGTGCCCCTGGCGCCGCTCGCCGGGGCCATCGTCGCCGGTTTTTTCGGCAAGGCCATCGGCCGTGCCGGCGCCCACTGGGTGACGATACTGGGCGTGACCGCCGCGCTGGTCCTGTCCTGGTTCATTTTCCAGGATGTGGACGCCGGCAAGACCTACAACGCCGCGGTCTACACCTGGGCCACCAGCGGGGGAATCAGCTTCCAGGTCGGCTTCCTCATCGACAAGCTGACGGTGACCATGATGCTGGTGGTCAACTTCGTCTCGCTGATGGTGCACATCTACACCATCGGCTATATGGCGCACGACGAGGACAACTGGCCGGCCGGCAGCCTGGCCGGCACGAACAGCTACCAGCGCTTCTTCGCCTACATCTCGCTGTTCACCTTCTCGATGCTGATGCTGGTGATGAGCAACAACTTTCTCCAGCTCTTCTTTGGCTGGGAGGCGGTCGGCCTGGTGTCCTACCTGCTGATCGGCTTCTGGGCCACCCGGCCGACGGCGATCTACGCCAACCTGAAAGCGTTCCTGGTGAACCGCGTCGGCGATTTCGGTTTCCTGCTCGGCATTGGGCTCATTGCCGCCTACTGCGGCTCGCTGAACTACAGCGACGTCTTCGCCCAGTCGCAGCTCCTGGCCGGCACCCATGTCGAGCTGTTGCCCGGCATGCCCTGGGCGCTGGTCAGCGTTGTCTGCATCTGCCTGTTCATCGGCGCCATGGGCAAGTCGGCGCAGTTCCCGTTGCACGTCTGGTTGCCCGACTCGATGGAAGGCCCGACGCCGATCTCCGCGCTGATCCACGCCGCCACCATGGTGACGGCCGGCATCTTCATGGTTTCGCGCATGTCGCCCTTGTTTGAGCTTTCGCAGGCGGCGCTGTCGTTCGTCATTGTCATCGGCGCCATCACCGCCTTCTTCATGGCGCTGATCGCCATCGTGCAGACCGACATCAAGCGCGTCGTCGCCTACTCGACGCTTTCGCAGCTCGGCTACATGACCGCCGCGCTGGGCGCCTCGGCCTACTCGGCGGCGATGTTCCACCTCGCCACCCACGCCTTCTTCAAGGCGGTGTTGTTCCTCGGCGCCGGCTCGGTCATCATCGCCCTGCATCACGAGCAGGACATGCGCAAGATGGGCGGCTTGCGCAAGTACATGCCGATCACCTACCTGACGGTGCTGATCGGCGCGCTGGCCAACGCCGGCCTGCCACCGTTTGCCGGTTTCTTCTCCAAGGACTCGATCATCGAGGCCGTGCATCTGTCGACCACGCCGGGCGCCGGCTTCGCCTACCTGCTGATTCTCGCCGGTGTTTTCGTCGGCGGCTTCTATTCTTTCCGCCTGGTGTTCTTCGCTTTTCACGGCAAGGAACGTTTTCGCGGCGCCGCGCAGCATGGCCATGATGACCACGGCCACCACGGCCCGGTCGAGCCGAAGGAGTCCCCCTGGGTGGTCACCGTGCCGCTGATCCTGTTGGCGATCCCCTCGGTCATCGCCGGCTGGGCGATGGTCGGGCCGGCGCTGTTCGGCAACTACTTTGGCGGCGCGATCTTCATCGCGCCCGAGCATCCGGCCATCGCCAAAATGGCGGCCGAGTTCCACGGATCGATGGGCATGGTGCTGCATGGCCTGATGACGCCGCCGTTCTGGCTGGCGCTGGCCGGCGCGGCGACGGCCTGGTACCTCTACATCGTGCGGCCCGACCTGCCGGCGAAGATCAAGGCGAAATCGGGCATGCTGGCCCGTATCCTGGAGGAGAAGTACGGCTTCGACCGCTTCAACGACTGGTTCTTTGCCGGCGGCGCGCGCCTGCTCGGTCGCGGCCTGTGGAAGGGCGGCGACCAGACGCTGATCGACGGCCTGGTGGTGAATGGCTCGGCCAAGATGGTCGGCTGGATCGCCTCGATCGTCCGCCTGTTCCAGTCGGGCTACATTTACCAGTATGCGTTCTCCATGATCATCGGCGTGTTCGTGCTGATGACTTTGTGGATGAATCGCGCCTAGGACAACAAGAAATGACCGGTCTTCCCTTGCTGAGTATTGCGATCTGGCTGCCCATCGTCGGGGGCCTGCTGGTGCTCGCCACAGGCGCAGACCGCAACGCGGGCCTGGCGCGCCCGCTCGCCTTGGTGGTTGCCGTGGCCGGCTTTCTCGTCACGCTCCCGCTCTATACCGGTTTCGACCACGCGACCAGCGCCATGCAGTTCGTCGAGCGCGCGCCGTGGATTCCGCGTTTCAACATCAACTACCTGCTCGGCGTGGACGGCATTTCGGTGCTGTTCATTCTGCTCAACAGCTTCATCACGCCGCTGGTGGTGCTGGCCGGCTGGAAGGTCATCGGCGAGAAGGTGGCCCAGTACATGGCTTCCTTCCTCATCATGTCCGGCCTCATGAACGGCATCTTCTCGTCGCTCGACGCCGTGCTGTTCTACGTCTTCTTCGAGGCCTCACTGATTCCGATGTACCTCATCATCGGCATCTGGGGCGGACCGAACCGGGTCTACGCGGCCTTCAAGTTTTTTCTCTATACGCTGCTCGGCTCGCTGCTGATGCTGATCGCGCTGATCTACCTCTTCTTCCAGTCCGGCTTCAGCTTCAACCTGCTCGACTGGCACGCACTGAAGATTTCGCTGACGACGCAGATCTACCTGTTCCTCGCCTTCCTCGTGGCCTTCGCCGTCAAGGTACCGATGTGGCCGGTGCATACCTGGCTGCCGGACGCTCACGTCGAGGCGCCGACCGGCGGCTCGGTGGTGCTGGCCGCCATCATGCTGAAGCTGGGCGCCTACGGCTTCCTGCGCTTCTCGCTGCCCATCGCGCCGGACGCCTCGCGCGAACTGGCCTGGCTGATGATCGCCCTGTCGCTCACGGCCGTGGTGTACATCGGCTTCGTCGCCCTGGTGCAGGCCGACATGAAGAAGCTGATTGCCTACTCGTCGATTTCGCACATGGGCTTCGTCACCCTCGGCTTCTTCATCTTCAATTCGCTCGGCATGGAAGGCGCGCTGGTGCAGATGATCTCGCACGGCTTCATTTCGGGCGCCATGTTCCTTTGCGTCGGCGTGCTCTACGACCGCATGCACAGCAGGCAGATCGCCGACTACGGCGGGGTGGTGAACACCATGCCGAAGTTTGCCGCGCTGTTCCTGTTTTTCGCCATGGCCAACTCGGGCCTGCCCGCCACCAGCGGCTTTGTCGGCGAATTCATGGTCATCCTCGGCGCCGTGAAATTCAACTTCTGGGTCGGCTTCGCCGCCGCCATCACGCTGATCCTCGGCGCCGCCTACACCCTGTGGATGATCAAGCGCGTGGTGTTCGGCGCGGTGGCCAACCACCACGTCGCCGAGCTTACCGACATCGATGCCCGCGAATTTGCCGTCCTCGGCCTGCTCGCGCTGTGCGTGCTGGGCATGGGGCTTTATCCCCTGCCGTTCACGGAAGTGATGCACGCCTCGGTGGACAACCTGCTGAAGCACGTTGCCGTGCCCAAGCTCTGAGCCCGCGACCATGATCAACTTCGTGATGCCCGATCTCTATCCCGCCTCGGCGGAGATATTCATTCTGGTGATGGCCTGCGTGCTGCTGCTGGTCGACCTCTTCGCCGGCAGCGGCCGCCGCTGGCTGGTCTACCTGCTGACTCAGCTCACCCTCGCCGGTTGCTTTGGCATTACCTTGGCTACCCTCGACGGACAGAGCGTGACGACCTTCAGCAACATGTTCGTCGACGACCTCTTTGCCGACTTCCTCAAGCTGGTGCTTTATCCGACGGTGGCTGTCATGCTGGTCTACAGTCGCCAGTATCTCGCTGCCCGCAATCTGGACAAGGGCGAGTTCTTCGTCCTGGTGCTGTTCGCCACGCTGGGCATGATGGTGATGATCTCGGCCAGCCACTTCCTTACCATTTACCTCGGCCTCGAGATGCTGGCGCTGTCGCTCTACGCCCTGGTGGCGATCGACCGCGATTCCGCCCGCGCCACCGAGGCAGCGATGAAATACTTCGTCCTCGGCGCGATGGCTTCCGGCCTGCTGCTCTACGGCATCTCGATGGTGTACGGCGCCGTCGGCAGCCTGGAGATCGCCGAAGTCGGGCAGCGCATCGCGCTGGGTGGCGGCAACAAGACGGTGCTGGTGTTCGGCCTGGTCTTCGTCGTCGCCGGCCTCGCCTTCAAGCTGGGCGTGGTGCCCTTCCACATGTGGATTCCCGACGTCTACCACGGTGCGCCGACGGCGGTGACGCTGTTCATAGGCTCGGCGCCCAAGCTTGCCGCCTTCGCCATCGCCATGCGCGTGCTGGTCACCGGCCTGGCCGAGCTGGCCGAGCACTGGCAGGTGATGCTGATGATCCTCTCCGCGCTGTCGATCGCCCTGGGCAACCTGGCGGCCATCGCACAAACCAATTTGAAGCGCATGCTGGCCTACTCGGCGATCTCGCACATGGGCTTCATGCTGCTCGGCCTGCTGGCCGGCATCGTCGGCGGCGATCCGCGCTTCGCCCTGAACGCTTACAGCTCGGCGATGTTCTACGTCATCGCTTACGTGCTGATGAGCCTGGGTTCCTTCGGCATGATTCTGCTGCTCTCGCGCGCCGGCTTCGAGGCCGAAAACATCGAGGACTTCAAGGGTCTGAACAAGCGCAGCCCGTGGTTTGCCGCCATCATGATGATCCTCATGTTCTCAATGGCCGGCGTGCCGTTTTTCGTCGGCTTCTTCGCCAAGTTCGCCGTGCTGCAGGCGGTGGTCGCCGCCAAGCAGATTTGGCTGGCGGTATTCGCCGTCATGTTCTCCCTGGTCGGCGCCTTCTACTACCTGCGCGTGGTGAAGGTGATGTACTTCGATGCGCCGACCGACTCCGCGTCGATCGAGGCGCCGCGCGACATGCGCCTCCTGCTCTCGGTCAACGGCCTGGCGGTGGCCGTGCTCGGCCTGCTGCCCGAGGGCGTGCTCGAATACTCGATTTACGCCTCTTACGCCTTTCTCGTCGGACAGTGAGCAATAGCCGGGGCAGCCCCCGGTCTTTCGCTGATTCTTCTCAGGCGACCTTCGCGTAGGCCGCCTTGGCTTCCCGCGCGGCCTTTGCTTCCTCCTTGTTGTAAGCCTTGCCCGACCACAGCATGCGGTAGGCGATCTCCTCGTTGCCGTTCTCGCACAGTTCCAGCACCTGCCTGAACAGCGGCTGGAAGGTTTCGCTGCGGTGCGAGGCTTCGTGCTCGGCGAAGGTGCGCCAGAAGGTGACGATCAGCGCCTCGCGTTCCTTCAGCGGGCTTGCCACCGCTTGGCCGAGGCTGCTTCCCTCGTTGGAAATCATGCCGGAATTGAGGGCGACGAAGCCGCCGATGAAGCCGGTGTCGGAGTGGTAGGTCTTCACGTTTTCGCAGAGCAGGGCGACCCGTTCCTCCAGGTCGTCGACGCTATACTCGGGCTTCAGCAGCACGCGGTTGACCGTCACCACGCCTTCGTCGTTGAAACCGGGAATGAATCCGGACATTTTTGCCTCCATTGAGTTAATCAGGGATCGCTTATAATAGACTAAATTAGTCGGGATTAAGTTCCAGCCATGACGACTAGGATAAAACAATGAAAGACAGTCACTTGCGTGAATCCGGCGTAGCCAGCGAAGAGGTTTTTTCGGGCAAGCTGTTGTGCGTCAGGCGCGACACGGTGCGTTTGCCGGACGGCAAGGAGGCCAGCCGCGAGTTCGTCACGCATCCCGGCGCAGTCGTCATGATCGCCGAGCTGCCGGGCGGCAAGCTGCTCTTCGAGCGCCAGTTTCGCTACCCCCTCGACCGCGTCTTCCTCGAACTGCCGGCCGGCAAGATCCATCCCGGCGAGGACACGTTGCTCACCGCCCGGCGCGAACTGCAGGAAGAGACCGGCTACGTCGCGCAGGACTGGCACCACCTTGGCGTGATCCATCCCTGCATCGGCTACTCAGACGAGCGCATCGAGATATTTTTTGCGCGCGGGCTGACCCATGTCGGGCATGCGCTCGACGACGGCGAATTCCTCGAGGTGCACGAACTGGGCCTGGCCGAGGCGATCGAAGCAGTACGCGACGGCCGTCTCACTGACGGCAAGAGCGTCGCCGGCCTGCTCTGGGCCGAACGGGTACTCGACGGCCGCTGGGCGCTGCCGCCAATACGTAAATAATCAGTATTTCAGCAAATACTAATGGCGTGTAAAATTGCCATTCAAGCCGTTGCTGACCGACGGACGGACACGGTGGAGACGAGGCATGAATCAATGCAGCCCCACGCTGCAGCAGGCTGACGGCGACCCGCGCAAGGACGACGGCGGTAACAATATTCAGGCCCTGCGCGTCCTCTCCGAGGTCGCCGCCACGCTGGCTTCCGAATACGACATCGAGGCGCTGCTCAACCGCTTCTTAAGCATGATGGTGCGGCTCGCCGGCGCCTCCGCCGGCGTCGTGCGCGTGCTCACCGGCGACGGCAAGCACTTGCGGCTTGCCGCTTCGCTCGGGCTACCTGCGGAACTGGTCGAGAAGGAACGCCTGGTCGACATCGATTGCGGCATTTGCGGCGTCGCCTTGCGCAACGACGAGATCAAGCAGACGCGCGACCTCAAGCCCTGTGTGGCGCGCACCGGCCAGCCCTTCTTCGGCGAGTGCCGCTCGATGGTCGTCGTGCCGCTGGAGCACAACGGCCGCCTGCTCGGCGCCTACAACCTCTACATGGTCGAGGACAAGCCGATTCCGGAGGAGGTGTCGCTGCTCTTCCGCTCGATCAGCGAGCACCTCGCCATGGCTGTCGAGAACACCCGCCTGATGCGCGAGAACCTGCGCATGTCGTTGATGAGCGAGCGGCAGATGATGGCCAACGAGGTGCACGACTCGCTGGCGCAGACCATGGCCTACATGAAGATGCGCATCGAACTGCTGCGCGAGGCCCTGCTGCAATACGAGAGCGGCAAGGCCCTCAAATACTCCGGCGACATCCAGCAGGCGCTCGACGAAGCCTACGCCAGTCTGCGCGAGCTGCTCACCCAGTTCCGCAACCGCATGGACCCGCTCGGCCTCGAGCACGCCCTCAAGGAACACGCCGCCGCCTACTTCGATCGCACCGGCGTCCGC
>JADFDL010000005.1 GCA_018262875.1 Rhodocyclaceae bacterium
TGGTTCTGTATGGAAGGGCCATCGCTCAACGGATAAAAGGTACGCTGGGGATAACAGGCTGATGACTCCCAAGAGTTCATATCGACGGAGTCGTTTGGCACCTCGATGTCGGCTCATCACATCCTGGGGCTGTAGCCGGTCCCAAGGGTATGGCTGTTCGCCATTTAAAGAGGTACGTGAGCTGGGTTTAAAACGTCGTGAGACAGTTTGGTCCCTATCTGCAGTGGGCGTTGGAGATTTGACGGGGGCTGCTCCTAGTACGAGAGGACCGGAGTGGACGCACCTCTGGTGTACCGGTTGTGACGCCAGTCGCATCGCCGGGTAGCTATGTGCGGAAGAGATAACCGCTGAAAGCATCTAAGCGGGAAACTTGCCTGAAGATGAGATCTCCCGGAGGCTTGACCTCCCTGAAGGGTCGTGGAAGACCACCACGTTGATAGGCCGGGTGTGGAAGCGCAGTAATGCGTTAAGCTAACCGGTACTAATTGCCCGTGCGGCTTGATCCTATAACCTTAAGCAAGGTTCATGGCGCAATCGCGCAAAACAATCGCAATCCCTTACTTCTTCCAAATGCGTCCTGGCGCTCAAACAGCGACAGGACAACCGTCAAGTCTGACGACCATAGCAAGTCGGTCCCACCCCTTCCCTTCCCGAACAGGACCGTGAAACGACTCCGCGCCGATGATAGTGCACACCACGTGTGCGAAAGTAGGTCATCGTCAGACTAGTTACACAAAAAGCCCGACTTCATGAGAAGTCGGGCTTTTTTATTGGGTGAAACCCTTCGGGTATCATCACGGCAACTGACTTGGGACGATCGTCATGGACTGGCTGGCAACAACCCGCGAGGCATTTGCACTCCTGTTCTCAGGCGATGCCGAACTCTGGCAGGTCATCTTCATCTCGCTCAGGGTTTCGCTTCTGGCGATGTTGATTGCTGCGCCGCCGGCGATTGCCTTTGGCTATTTCCTGGCAACCGCTTTATTTCCGGGCCGTCGGGTGTTGGTCGTCATTACGCAGGGCTTACTTGCTTCGCCGACGGTTGTTGTGGGCCTGATTCTTTATCTTTTGCTGTCACGTCAGGGGGTTTTCGGTTCGCTCAAACTACTGTTTACCCAGGAGGCAATGATCATCGGGCAAGTGCTAATTGCGCTGCCTGTGCTAGTGGCGTTTACCCTTTCGGCTGTGCAAGGAGCGGATCCGCGCGCCAGGGAAACAGCAATCAGCCTGGGAGCTTCGCGGCTGCGATCGGCGTGGACTACCCTTCTGGAGGTACGCTTTGGCGTCATGGCTGCGGTGTTCAACGCTTTTGGTCGAATCGTTTCGGAAATCGGCTGTTCGCTCATGGTTGGCGGAAACATTGCTGGTGTGACGCGCAATGTCCCAACGGCGATTGCCCTGGAAACAAGCAAGGGCGAGTTCGCCCAGGGGATCGCTCTCGGATTTGTTCTCCTGGTGGTCGCACTCGGCGTCAATTTCGCCCTGGCATTCGCTCAGGGCGAAGGAGGGATGAAGTGAACGGGCCGATACTTGTGCTGGAGGGAGTACGCAAGTCGTTCGTCGCGCGCCGCATCATCGATGTATCGAGGTTGGAACTTGCTGCCGGCGAGAGTTATGTCCTCACTGGAGAGAATGGCTCCGGCAAGACTACCTTTCTGCGGGTTCTGGCAGGTCTGGAGGTTGCGGAGGTCGATGCTTGCAGCTTCGATGGAAGGCCTGTCGATCTGCAAGCCTATCCCGGTTGGTTGCGGCATGAAGTGATTTATGTTCACCAGCATCCCTATCTGTTCCGGGGCAGCATTGCAGACAACATTGCCTACGGTTTGAAAGCCCGCGGCATGGCGGCATCGGCCTGCGAGCCACTGGTGCGAGAAGCCGTCGTCTGGGCCGGAGTGGGAAACCTGCTCGACGTGCCGTCGCACCGGCTGTCAGGAGGGGAGAAGCAGCGGGTGGCCCTGGCGCGCGCACGCGTACTGCATCCTCGTCTTTTTCTGCTGGATGAGCCGACGGCAAATCTGGATGCCGAAGCGCGTCAGCAGACCATGAGGCTCATACGCGATCTGTGCGATGCGAACAGCACGGTGGTATTGGCGTGCCATGACCGCGAAATCATCGAGTTGCCGCACATGCACCGCCTGCACATGGAAAATGGAAGAATCGAAGATCGGAACAGTCATGCGGCCGGTGTGTGACATGAACGTGACATTGGCGTTTGGGTTGCTTGTCCTGTGCTCCTTGTCGAGGGCAGACGTGTTCGTCCGTGACGATATCACTACTGACCCGGTGCCTAACCAGATGACTGTTTGCCATGGAAACGGCTGCCTCAATCTGGGTTACGTGACCCTGACACCGGATCAATGGCAGGAGGTGCGCCAAGTATTCCATCCCTTGGCGCACAGTGCAGAGGAGGAGCGCGTAAGGTTACGTGGCGCGATTGCCCTAATGGAAAAAATTGTCGGTACAGCCACGGGTACATCGAGAGACAAGGGCGGCACCTTCAATGGTGGCGAAGGGCAAATGGACTGCATCGACGAGTCCATCAATACCACGTTATATCTGACGATGTTCCAGAAATACGGATTGATGCGCGAGCATGGGGTCGATGATCGGGCTACACGCGGCTGGTTTATTGGGGGCTGGCCGCATACGACTGCGGTGCTTCTGGAAAAGAGGAGCAACCTGCTTTGGGCTGTCGACTCCTGGTTCCTTGACAATGGCGAACCACCTTTCATTCTGCCATTGGAAACGTGGAAGTCCGGCTGGGAGCCAATCCGGTAAAATACCAAACGTTGACTCGCCGTATTACGACAGATGAAGACCACTTTCCTGGATTTTGAGCAACCGATAGCCGAACTGGAGGCGAAGATTGAGGAGCTGCGCTTCGTGCAGGACGACTCGGCTGTCGACATTTCCGAAGAGATCAGCCGACTTGAGGCCAAGGGCCAATCGCTGACCAAGGACATTTATGCCAAGCTGACGCCTTGGCAGATCGCCCAAGTGGCAAGGCACCCCCAACGGCCTTATACGCTCGACTATGTCCAGAATATCTTTACCGATTTCGAGGAACTACATGGCGATCGCGCCTTTGCCGACGACCACGCCATTGTCGGAGGTCTTGCGCGCTTCAATGGACAGTCTGTGATGGTAATCGGCCACCAGAAGGGGCGCGACACCAAGGAGAAAATTCAGCGCAATTTCGGCATGCCCCGTCCCGAGGGCTACCGCAAGGCATTGCGGTTGATGCGGCTTGCGGAGAAATTCGGCATCCCGGTGATTACCTTCGTCGATACGCCAGGCGCTTATCCCGGGATCGATGCGGAGGAGCGGGGCCAGTCCGAGGCTATCGGCCGCAATCTGTATGTCATGGCTGAACTGAAAGTGCCGCTTATCTGTACGGTGATCGGAGAAGGCGGTTCCGGCGGGGCGCTGGCCATCGCCGTCGGCGATGTCACCATGATGCTGCAATACGCTACCTATTCGGTGATTTCGCCGGAAGGCTGCGCTTCCATTCTCTGGAAGAGCGCCGAGAAAGCGCCAGAGGCCGCCGAGACAATGGGCATCACCGCAACGCGACTGAAGACGCTTGGCCTGGTTGACCGCGTCGTCAACGAACCATTGGGCGGCGCCCACCGCGATTACCGCGTCATGGCGCAGACGCTGAAGAAGGCACTGCAGGATGCCTTGCGCCAGGTGTCCGACCTTTCCCCCGCCGAGCTTGTCGAGCAGCGTTTCGAGCGCGTGCTCGCTTATGGCAAGTACAAGGAACAGCAGCCCGGCCGCTGAACCGGCCGCGCGGGTCGCTGCTTGCCTGGAGCGGCATGTCCGGCAGGGCGAACGCTTGGTCGCGGCGCTCTCGGGCGGCATCGATTCGGTTGTTCTGCTTCACCTGCTGCACAATCTTTCCTGCCATCATGGCTTCCAACTGTCAGCCATTCATGTGAATCACGGGCTCAGTCCGCATGCCGACGATTGGCAAGCGTTCTGCCGCAGCCTGTGCCAGTCGCTAGGCATCCCGCTCGAAGTCGCGCGCGTCGAAGTGCAGGATGTCGCCGCCGTCGGGTTGGAAGCGGCGGCGCGCCAGGCCCGCTACGCAGCTTTCGAGAGCGTGGATGCGGATTGGCTTGCCTTGGCGCACCAGCGCGACGACCAGGCCGAGACCCTGCTCTTCAACCTGCTGCGCGGCGCCGGATTGGCGGGTGCTGCCGCCATGCCCGCCGTGCGCAGTTTTCCGGGCCGCACGGGGCCGCGCATCCTGCGCCCGCTGCTTGGGACATCGCGGGCAGGAGTCGAGCGCTACGCGGGTGAGCGGCATCTTGCCTGGATCGAGGACGAGAGCAACCTGGATGTCCGGCATGCGCGCAATTTCCTGCGTCGCAGCATCCTGCCGCAGTTGCGAGAACGTTTTCCCGGCTGCGATGCCGCCCTGGCGCGCGCCGCGGCGCATTTCGCCGAGGGCGATGCGCTGCTGTCGCAGTTGGCCGCGATCGACGCCCGCACGGCGTTGCGCGAAGGACGCATCATGGTTGCCGAACTGGGCCGGCTCGACGAGGCACGGGCGCGCAACCTGCTGCGCCATGTATTGAAGCGCGCCGGCATTGCAATGCCGGACAGCGCGCGCCTGCATGAGGCAGTGCGCCAGGCCTGCCATGCCGCTGCTGATCGCCAGGTGGGCATCGACCTGGGCCAATGCATGTTGCACCGCTATCGAGGCGAGTTGTGGCTGACGCCGAAATCATATGCGTCTGTCGCGATGAACTGGCATGGGGAGGATGCGCTCGCCTGGGGCCATGGCGCCTTGCGCTTCGACCGCACCTGGGACGACGGCATCTGCATGGCACGGCTGCAAGGCAAGGCGGTGAGGATCCTGTCGCGACAGGGCGGCGAGCGCTTCCGGCCTGACGCGCGGCGGCCGCGGCGGGAACTGAAGAAGCTGTTGCAGGAGCATGGCGTGCCGCCTTGGCAGCGCGAGCGCCTGCCGCTGCTGTGGTGCGGCGAGGAACTGGTCTGGGTGCCCGGCATCGGCATCGACTGCGCATGGCAGTGCCGGAAAGGCGAGGCGGGCCTGCGGCCAGTCTGGATGCAGTAATAAAGTCGGTCTGCGCAGGACGGCGATTCAGCGGTTGCCCGAGAGCAGTTGCGCGAGCTCCACCGCCGATTTGACGCCCATCTTCTCGAAAATGCGTGCGCGGTGCACCTCGACGGTGCGCATGGCGATATTGAGTTCGTCGGCGATGACCTTGTTGTACTTGCCGGCAAGAATGCGCTCCATCACTTCCCGCTCGCGCGGCGTGAGCTGATTCAGCCGTGCGGAGGCAACGGTAGCGATGGGGCCGGGCGCCCTGCGCGAGGCATCGAATTGCATGGCGCGGATGACGCGGTCTACCAGCTCGTTGTCATTGAATGGCTTCTCGACGAAATCGAAGGCGCCCTTCTTCACGGCGGCCACGGCGAGCGGTATGTCGCCGTGGCCGCTCAGGAAAATCACAGGCAGCCGCGAGCCGCGCTCGCCCAGCAGATCGAAGAGCTGCAGACCGCTCATCCCGCCCATGCGCACATCGAGCACCAGGCAGCCGCGCAGGTCCTCGCGCCAGTCGGCGAGGAAGGCTTCCGCCGAGGGCCAGACGCGCGAGGCGACGTGGCGCGAACGGAACAGCCAGGTGAGGGCGTCGCGGATGGCCTCGTCGTCGTCGACGATGTGGGCGATGGGGTTCATGCTGCCGGAATCGTAAAGTGGAAGATGCTGCCGCCTTGCGGGTTGGCCTCGAACCACATTCGTCCCTTGTGGGATTCGATGATGGAGCGGCAGATGTTCAGCCCCATGCCCATCCCTTCCGGTTTGGTCGAGAAGAAGGGCTCGAATAATCTTGCGACGGTTTCCTGTTCGATGCCGCCGCCATGGTCGGAGACGCTCACCGCGATGCCGTCTTCGGCGAGAGCAGTTTGCACAACGAGTTGCCGCTCGGCCGGTGGAGTGGCCTGCATGGCGTCAATGCCGTTGCGTATCAGGTTGAGCAGTACTTGTTCGAGCATGACGCGATCGGCGCGCACCATGGGCAGGGCCTCGGTCAGATTGAGGATAATGCGCGCGCCGCGCTTTCGTGCATCGCCCTCGATAAGGCCAGTTGCGTCCTCGACAATAGCGTTGACGTCGCAGGGCGCGCGCTGAGGTTCGCTGCGGCGAACGAAGTCGTAGATGCGGCGGATGACACGCCCGGCGCGCTGCGCTTGGCTGGCCAGCTTGGCGAGCGTCTCGCGCAGTTCGTCGCGCGGTAGGTCGCCGGCCTCGAGACGATTGAGGCAGCCGGTGGTGTAACTGGAGATGGCCGAGAGCGGCTGGTTGATCTCGTGGGCCAGTGTCGAGGCCATTTCGCCCATGGTGACCAGGCGCGCGGTGAACTGCAGCTTCTCCTGCTGCTGGCGGGCCAGTTCCTCGGCACGCTTGCGCTCGGTGATGTCGACCACCGAGCCCATCCAGCCGCTATGTCTTCCTTCAGCATCGATTAGCGGCGCCTCATAAATCAGGGCGTCGAAACGCTCGCCGTTCTTGCGCTGGAAGCGCAGTTCAACCCCCTCGTTGGGCGCCTGGCCCGCCAGCGATCTTTGGTGAGCGGCCTGCGTCGCTTCATTTTCCTCCGGCGCCCAGTAGGGCATCGGCGGAAGGCGGTTGACCATTTCGGCGGCATCGAAGCCGGTCATGCGGCAGAAGGCCGGGTTAACGTAGATGATGCGGCCATCGAGATCGCGCGCACGCAGGCCGGTGAACAGCGAGTCTTCCATGGCCTTGCGGAAGGCGTATTCATTGGAGAGGGCCTGCTCGGCGTCGAGGCGCTTCTGCATGTGGCGGCGCTGCGCCCACAGGCTGGCCACTACGCCGGCGCCCAGGGCCACGATGGCCAAGGCGAGCAGGTTGCGCGGCAGGTTGGTCTCGGTCTGATAGGACGTGGCTACCAGCACCAGGCCGTGGCCGGGCGGATCGAAGGGAATGCGGTGGCTCAGCGTTTCCTTGCCTGCTTCGATGTTCGACTTCGAGCCGAGGGTCAAGCCGTTCGCATCCACGACGCTGAGGCGGTATTTCTGGGCGAACCACCAGGGCACCTGGTCGGCCAGCAGCTTGCGGATCGAATAGACAGCGACGAGCGAACCGACATGCATGCCGTCGCTGAAATGCGGAACGACGAGGTTGAAGAACCATTCGCCGTCGTTATCCTGGCTGGCACTGAAAGTGGGCAGTCCGATCGAGCGCGACAGGCGGAAGGCCTGGCGCACAGGCTCCGGGCGCAGGTCTTCGCCAACGACGGCCTCGCCGATTACCCCCGGGTCGCGGCGTAGGGGCAGGCCTTCCGCGTCAAGGATCTGCACATGTGCGATACCGGGGTTGTTGAGCAGAAAGCTGCGGATGCGCGCGCTGAAATTCTCGTCCGGTCTGTCCCCGGCAAAGTAATCCTGGCCAAGCTGCTGCAGGTGTTCCTGGCTGCGCGAGAGATTGAACTGCAGGTTTTGCTCCACCCACAGGGTGTCACCGATCAGGCCGCTGCGTTGCTCCTCCAGTTCTTGACGATGCAGCAGCCAGAGCAGGGCGATTACTGCCAGCACGAACAGGCCGATGGCAATGCGCGGCGCAGTCCAGTACCATGGCTGCAGCTTCGGCAGGCGTGGGGAAGTGGATTCCATGTGTGAAAGAAAGTCGTTGTCCGAGAATATGTTACATCATGCTGCCGAGAGGAGCGGGGTTGCGGATAACCACAATTGTTCAGGCAGCGGACATTGCCCAGAATGCCAGTCGTCAATACCCGCCGGCCGCGCCGGATGTTATTCAATCAGGAGGAGACCATGAAACTGTATTCCCTGCTGTTCGGAGCCATCACCCTGGCTTTTTCGGCTGCGGCGTTCGCCCAGCAGCCGATCGTCATCAAGTTCAGCCACGTCGTGGCCAAAGAAACACCCAAGGGCAAAGCCTCCGATTTCTTCGCCAAGCGCGCCGAGGAACTGACCAAAGGCAAGGTCAAGGTCGAGGTCTATGCCAACTCGACGCTGTACAAGGACAAAGAGGAGATGGAAGCTCTGCAGCTGGGCGCCGTGCAGATGCTGGCGCCCTCGCTGGCCAAGTTCGGTCCGCTGGGCGTAAAGGAGTTCGAGGTATTCGATCTGCCCTTCATTTTCGACAACGACGCCGAGTTGCACAAGATCACCCAGGGGCCGGTCGGCGCGCAACTGCTGGCCAAACTGGAGCCGAAGGGCATCAAGGGCCTCGCCTACTGGGACAATGGGTTCAAGTCGGTTTCGGCCAACAAGCTGCTTAAGGCGCCCGAGGATTTCAAGGGCCTGAAGATGCGCATCCAGTCCTCCAAGGTATTGGAGGCGCAGATGCGTTCGGTCGGCGCCCTGCCCCAGGTGATGGCTTTCTCCGAGGTGTATCAGGCGCTGCAGACCGGCGTGGTGGATGGTACCGAGAACCCGCACTCCAACCTGTACACCCAGAAAATGCATGAAGTGCAGAAGCATGTGACGCTGACCAACCACGGCTACCTGGGCTATGCGGTGATCACCAACAAGAAGTTCTGGGACGGCCTGCCCGCCGACGTGCGCGGCCAGCTCGAACAGGCCATGAAGGAAGCCACCGACTACGCCAACAAGATCGCCAAGGAAGAGAACGATGGCGCGCTCGATAAGGTGAAGGCTTCCGGCAAGACCCAGGTCTACACACCGACCGCGGCCGAGCGCATGGCCTTCAAGAAGGCCATGGTGAAGACCCACAAGGAGATGGAGTCGCGCATCGGCAAGGAAACCATCGAGGCGGTCTACAAGGCCACCGGCTTCGATCCTTCCAAGCTGTAAAGCAAGTCGGCGAGCGGCGCTGCGGCGCCGCTCGTTTCTTGGAGAATGGACATGATGAAGGCACTCGATCACCTGGAGGAATGGCTGATCACCTTCCTCATGGGGACGGCGACGATGATCATCTTTGCTGCCGTGATGCATCGCTACGCCTCCGGCTTCGCGGTGCCCGGCGTGCAGGACTGGCTGCTGAGCCTGAATTTCGGCTGGGCGCAGGAGCTGTGCATCATCATGTTCGTCTGGATGGCCAAGTTCGGCGCCGCCTACGGCGTGCGCACTGGCATCCACGTTGGCGTCGATGTGCTCATCAACCGCCTGCAGGACAGAAACCGCGCCAGGTTCATCGTCTTCGGCCTGCTGGCCGGGGCAACCTTCACGGGCATCGTCGGCACGCTGGGGGCGACCTTCGTCTGGGAGAACGGCGCGCATTACGCGATCTTCAATTTCTTTGGCCTGAATACGGGCGATCTGCCGGAAGGGCCGACCACGCCCGACCTCGAATGGCCGACCTGGGTCGTCTACTCGGCGGTGCCGTTCGGCTCCTACCTGATGTGCTTCCGCTTCCTGCAGGTGACTGTCGGCTTCCTGCGCACGGGCGACCTGCCGCACCACGACCACGGCCATGTCGACGGGATCGAGGAGCAGCCGCTCAGCGCACCCGGCAACGAGGACAAGGTTTTCCGCATGAATGACGACCTGCATCCGCGCGAGACGGATGAGGAGGAACGGAAATGAACACCTTTGTCATCTTCACCCTGCTGGTCGTGCTGATGCTGACCGGCATGCCGATCTCGATCTCGCTCGGCCTGACGGTGCTCTCATTCCTCTTCTTCCTGACGCAGGTGCCGATCGAGTCGGTGGCGCTGAAATTGTTTACCGGCATCGAGAAGTTCGAGATCATGGCCATCCCGTTCTTCATCCTGGCCGGGAACTTCTTGACCCACGGTGGTGTGGCGAAGCGCATGATCCGCTTCGCCACCTCGATGGTCGGCCATTTCCACGGCGGCCTCGGACTGGGTGGCGTGCTGGCTTGCGCCCTGTTCGCCGCGGTGTCCGGCTCCAGCCCGGCGACGGTGGTGGCGATCGGCTCGATCCTGTTGCCGGCCATGGTCAAGGCCGGCTTTCCGAACCGCTTCGGCGCCGGGGTCATCACCACCTCGGGGGCGCTCGGCATCCTCATCCCGCCCTCGATCGTGATGGTGATGTATTCGGTGTCGACCAACACCTCGGTTGGCGCGTTGTTCATGGCCGGCGTCATCCCCGGAATCATGCTGGCGCTCATGCTCGGCATGACCACCTGGTATCGGGCCCGCAGCAACAACTATCCGCGCATGCCGAAGGCGAGCTGGGCCGAGCGGCTCAAGGCCTTGCGGGAATCGATCTGGGGATTGCTGCTGATCATTATCGTCATGGGCGGCATTTATACGGGAATGTTCACGCCGACCGAGGCAGCGGCGATGAGCGCGGTGTGGGCCTTTATCTGCGCGGTGTTCATCTACAAGGACCTCGGCATCAAGGACGTGCCCCGCGTGCTGCTCTCCTCGGCCAACATGAGCGCGATGCTGCTCTACATCATCACCAATGCGGTGTTGTTCTCCTTCCTCATGACCCACGAGAACATCCCGCAGGCGATGGCCGACGCCATGATCGGCACCGGGGTCGGCGTCATCGGCTTCCTGCTGATCGCCAACATCCTGCTGCTGGCCGCCGGCAACTTCATGGAACCGTCTTCCATCGTGCTGATCCTGGCGCCGATTCTGTTCCCGATCGCCGTCAAGCTGGGCATCGATCCGGTGCACTTCGGCATCCTGATGGTGGTGAACATGGAGGTCGGCATGTGCCACCCGCCGGTCGGGCTCAACCTCTACGTCGCCTCGGGCATCACCAAGATGGGTATTACCGAACTGACCATCGCCACCTGGCCGTGGCTGCTCACCATGCTGGTGTTCCTGGTGGTCGTCACCTACTGGCCGCCGCTGTCGCTGTGGCTGCCGCGGCAACTTGGCATGATTGCAGGCGGGTAACGGGGCCATCCGGAAACCGGGCCCGGCTCCGGCCGGGCTTTTTTTCAGTTAAGCTTGACGCCATGCTAGAAACTGCCCTCGAGCCTGCATTCTGGGTCTCCGTCCTGCAGATCATCGCCATCGACATCCTGCTCGGCGGCGACAACGCTATCGTGATCGCATTGGCCTGCCGGCGCCTGCCGGAAGAACAGCGAAAGAAGGGCATCTTCTGGGGTGTGGTCGGCGCCATCGTACTCCGTGTGGCACTGATTTTCTTTGCCCTGCAGTTGCTCGCCATTCCTTTCCTGAAAATCGTCGGCGGCGCATTGCTTTTGTGGATCGGCATCAAGCTCCTGCAGCCCGAAGACGATGAAGCACACGGAAAGATCGAAGGCAGCACCCATCTATGGGGCGCGATCCGCACCATCATCATTGCCGATGCGGTGATGAGCCTGGACAACGTGATTGCCGTGGCTGCCGCGGCCAAGGGCGATCTTTCGCTGGTGATATTCGGCATTCTCGTTAGCATTCCCATAGTCGTCTGGGGCAGCAAGTTCGTGCTCAAGCTGATGGACCGTCTGCCGATCGTGATTACCTTCGGCGGGGCGCTGCTCGGCTGGATTGCCGGCGACATGCTGCTCGGTGACGCGGTGGTGAAGCCCTATCTCGAAGGCCAGCCGGGCTGGTTGAAATATGCGGCCTCGACCGCCGGCGCCCTGCTGGTGGTGGCGATCGGTATATGGCTGGCGAAGCGTGCACCGCGGCCCCGGCTGCCGGTCGAGGTGGTGGCGAGCGGAGCGCAAGGAGACAGGGAACATGAGTGACGTCAAGCAGCAGGATAGGGTGAAGGTGCTGGTACCGGTGGATGGCTCGGCGAACTCGGATCGCGTCATCGATCATCTGCTAAATGAACTGGCGGGCGGTGCCGCGCTGGAACTGATTCTGCTTAACGTGCAGATCCCGGTCGGTTCGGGTCACGCGCGCATGTTCGTATCCGCCGACGATGTCGAGGCCTACCACCGCGAAGAAGGATTGCAGACACTGATATCGGCTCGGGAAAAACTCGATGCGGCAGGCGTGAAATACCACTGGCACGTGGCGGTGGGTCATATCGCCAACACCATCATCCGCTTCGCGCAGGAACAAGACGCCGGCCGCATCGTCATGGGCACGCACGGCCGCACTGCGCTGACCCATTTGCTGCTCGGTTCGGTGGCGAGCGACGTATCGCGCAACGCGGGGATTCCCGTCACGCTGATCAAGTAGCCTATTCTCTGGCTGCTGTGCTTGGGTATGGCCAGGAGTCAGCGCTCCTGAGGCCCCGGTTTCGGTCTTGGTTGTTCCCTGAATCCGGCTTCTCTTGGTTTGAGAGGTGCGCTATCCCGCAGTCTGTGATCCGAGTGAGGGCCGCGATGGGGCGCGGCTTCTACAGGCGCCGCCGGCTTTTGCGCTACAGGAAAGGATACGGCAGCAGGCGCCTGCGATGACATCGGTTTGGGCTCTGCGCGACGGGGAGACGGCAGCGAAGATTCCTGGATTCCTTGCGGCCGATTGATTGGAGCAGAATCTGCGGATCGTGACAGGGGCGTCGTCGAACGGGCCGTCGGCGGCACAGTTTCGGCGGCAGGTTGTGCCGGTGCAATCCGGACAAGGGGAGGAGTCGCAGCGAATTGGCTGCGATGAAGCGACCGGGATGGGTGATCGCCTACGCTGCGGTTGTGGTCGACGCGCCTCTGCGGTGGAGAGGGAGTTTTCTCTGAAGGCAATCCGGTGCTGTCCTGCGGGGTTGCAACTGCCCCAATCATTGCTTTGTCGTAGGGTGGCGCTGACCGCGGCCGATGCACGGCAACAGGTATCGTGGCGAGCGCCCGCTTGTCCTGAAGGGTGGTCGATCGGGCGACGGGAGCACCGGACATGACCGCTTTTCCCGGCACGACGGTCATCGCCTCATGGCGGCCACGATGGATATGGCGATCATGTCCCTGCGGCAATGTCACGCTGACGATCCTGGAGACGTCGGTGACATGGGTTACGTTGATATTGCGCACATGGCGAAGGCTGGATCTGTAATGCGGATAGTAGATTTCCCGCGGACCGAGCGGGAACCAGCCGACCGCCGGTGCCGAGCCAAAGGAGGCAGACGCATTCCAGCCCGGTTGGCCAAGCCAGACGATCAGCGCGGGAGCGTAGGCCGGTCTGGCCATGTAGGCTCCTGGTATCCAGGCCCAGTTGTTGCCGATGAGTGCCCAGCGGCCGTAGTGGAATGGGGCGAAGCCCCAGGGTGCGTGGTCGATCCAGGTCCAGCCCCAGGGGGAAACCCAGGCCCAGCGACCCTGGCGATAGGGCGCCCAACCGAGTGGCATGCCTTGGGGGAACCACGCCGGACCGTATTCGGATGTCTCTTGCCAGCTACCGTGGCGCTCGAGGTCTTCATGGCCGGTCATCTCCGGCGATATGTATCGGGTTTCGCCGCGGACGGCCAATTGTTCGCGGGCGAGTTCCCATTGACTGAAGGTGTCGCGTTCCGCTTGCCCGAGGAGGTAGTTGCGATCGGCTCCTTCGAGCAAGAAGACGCGATCGCCGGCGCGTACCGTAAGTCCAAAATCCTCGATGTGTGCCGTGCCCTGATAGGCAGAAAACGCGGCTGTTCCTCCCGCAACGTCGGCCCGATAGCGACCCGGCGCATGGATCCTCAACCGTCCCTGCGGTGTGTCCAGCGTCATCTCGGCGGCGTGTTCCGGGCTCTGGATGCGCAAAACGACACTGCCGCGGTTCAGCCGTAACCAGATCCGCTCGTCGCTGAGTTCGACAAATTCCAAGGAAGATCCACCGTCGATGCGCAGGGCAGTGGAACCGATTCGCGCCTCGGTGCGCGACGCGCTCGCCGTTTCGATCAGGGCGCCCGTGGTCAGCGGCCAATTGAGCGCTGTTACCCCGACGGCCACGGCATCGCCGATGCGCAGATGAGTACCTTCGTTTGCCAGACTGATCCGGCCGACCCTTCCGGGCGGATCGGTTTCCGCGGCAAGCAGGGGCGCGACGGCGACCAACGCGATGCTGAGGCACAGGTGACGCCAGTATCCGGACATATCGATTCCTTGGGGCAAGCACAGGCTTGCAGTACCCAACGGGTGGCTAAGCTGTGCGATGACCGATGAAACACTTTGTTGCAATACCTCCGGGAGAGGCGCACTCGCTACCGGCTTGGGCATGCAATGCAATGCGGATGCTGGTGGGACAGTCCTGTTTTTCCTGTTAAAATAAAGCGTTAAACGCGATTTGCAGTGCCTTTTTTCAACTCTTTGATTTTGGAGTATTTAGATGGCTGTTGAACGTACCCTGTCGATCATCAAACCCGATGCCGTGGCCAAAAGCGTAATCGGCAAGATTTACTCCCGCTTCGAGACCAACGGCCTGACCGTGGTGGCGGCCAAGATGAAGCACCTGTCGCGCCAGGAGGCCGAGGGCTTTTACGCGGTGCATCGCGAGCGCCCCTTCTTCAAGGATCTGGTCGAGTTCATGATTTCCGGTCCGGTGATGATCCAGGCACTGCAGGGCGAGGGCGCCATTGCCAAGAACCGCGAGCTGATGGGCGCCACCGACCCGAAGAAAGCCGCGCCGGGAACCATCCGCGCCGATTTTGCCCAAAGCATTGACGCCAATGCCGTGCACGGCTCCGACGCGCCCGAAACGGCGGCCGTCGAGATCGCCTATTTCTTCCCGACGATGGAAGTCTATTCGCGCTAAATGAAGCAGAACCTTCTCGATTTCGATGCTGCCGGCCTGACGGCCTGGTTCGCCGGGATGGGCGAGAAGCCCTTCCGTGCGAAACAGGTGCTGCGTTGGCTGCATCAGTTCGGGGAAGATGATTTCGAGCAGATGAGCGATGTCGCCAGGAGCCTGCGCGGCTGCCTCGCCGAGTTGGCCGAGGTGCGCGTGCCGCAGGTGCTGCGCGACGCGACTGCCGCGGACGGCACGCGCAAGTGGCTGCTGGATGTCGGCAACGGCAATGCCGTCGAGTGCGTCTTCATTCCGGAAGAGAATCGAGGAACCTTGTGCATCTCAACCCAGGCGGGCTGCGCGCTCGATTGCGCCTTTTGTTCGACGGGCAAGCAGGGCTTCAACCGCAACCTGATGACGGGCGAGGTCATCGGCCAACTCTGGCGGGCCAAGAAGGCCCTGGGCGATTTTCGCGGTGCCGGAGGCGGGGCAGCCGATCGCCGTACTGCGGAGACTGACTTATCCGCGGACCGCATCATCAGCAATGTCGTGCTGATGGGCATGGGCGAGCCGCTGGCCAATTTCGAGAACGTCGTCACTGCCTTGCACCTGATGCTCGACGACAACGCTTACGGTCTGTCGCGGCGGCGCGTGACAGTGTCCACGTCCGGCATCCTGCCGGCCATGGACCGGCTGCGCGACGAATGCCCGGTGTCGCTGGCGGTCTCATTGCATGCGCCGAACGATGCGCTGCGCGACAGGCTGGTGCCGATCAACCGGAAGTATCCCCTGGCCGAACTGATGGCGGCCTGCCGGCGCTACCTGGAAAAATCGCCGCGCGATTTCATTACATTCGAATACGTCCTGCTGGATGGCGTAAACGATTCCGAAGAGCATGCCCGCGAGCTGATCCGGCTCGTGCGGGATGTGCCGTGCAAGTTCAACCTGATTCCCTTCAACCCCTTTCCGGCTTCCGGGTTCAAGCGTTCGCCCGCCTTGCGGGTGCGCCGCTTCGCCGAGATACTGATGCAGGCTCGCATCATTACAACGACGCGCAAGACCCGTGGGGAAGACATCGACGCCGCCTGCGGCCAGCTGGCCGGGCAGGTGCGCGATCGAACGCAGCGCCGGGAAAAACGCACCATCACCATTGCGGAGGCAGCATCGTGAGACGAGCCATACCGATTTTTTTCGCCGCATTCTTCGCCGGTTGCGCAGGAACAAATACCGGCTCCGGCTCGGGCCCCAGCCCCAGCCTGTCGTCCGCGCCGGTGTCCGAGCAGGCCACGACCGGAATGGCGGAGAAGAGCGCCAAGACGCACACCGAACTGGGATCCTTGTATCTGGAATCGGGCAATCTGGCGATTGCCCTGGATGAGGCGCGCCTCGCCGCTGCCATCGATCCCGGGTATGCCCCGGCCCTCAACCTGCTGGGGCTCGTGCATCTCATGTTGAAAGAAACGCCCCAGGCCAGGGCCGCCTTTGAGCGGGCTATCCAGTTGGCGCCCGGCGACCCGCAAATCGCCAACGACTATGGCTGGTTTCTCTGCCAGAGCGGGCGGGAGCAGGAGGCATTGAAATATTTTGAAGCGTCGTCGCGAAACCCCCTCTACAAGACACCGACCCGCCCCTATACCAACGCCGGGCTGTGCTATCTGCGGATCAAGGATGACAAGAGCGCCGAGGAAAACTTCCAGCGCGCCGTCATTGTTGATGGCTCGAACGCCCAGGCGATTTACCACCTGTCCAGCCTTGCCTATAAGCGAGGGGACTATTTCAACGCCAAGAAATACCTTGGCGAATTGCATCGCCTGATGGAACCCAACGCAGAATCGCTCTGGCTGGGCGTGCGCATCGAACGCAAGATCGGCGACCGCCAGGCCGAGGCGAGCTATTCGTCCCAGTTGCGGCGCAAATTCGCCGGCTCGCCCGAACATCAGGCCATGCAGCAAGGGAAATTTGAGTGAGCGAACTGGAAACCCCCGCGAGCGAAGCGCAGGCGGTGCCGGGGCCCGGCGCCATGCTGCGCATGGCGCGCGAGGCGCGCGGTACGACGATTCCGGAAGTCGCCGCAGCCCTCAAGATGAGCCCGCGGCAGATCGAGGCGATCGAAGGAGAGGACTTTTCCCGCCTGTCCGGCGCGACGTTCATCCGGGGGTTCATCCGCAATTACGCCAAGCTGCTCAAGATCGATGCCGCACCGGTGTTGGCCGCGCTGGAGGATCAGACCGCGCTGCCGCAAGCCGAGCTGAATGCACCGGCTGACGCCGGGGTGAGAATGCCAACGGCCAATGGCCGGCATGGTAGAGGTTTACTCGGCGCCACCGTACTGGCACTGATCATGCTGGGTATTGCACTCGTTCTCTATTTCGACGTCATTGATCTGGGGGCGATTCTGGGGCATCAGGCAGGTCCGGCTGCCTCCAGGCAGGCGGCGGGGCAGCCGTCGATTGTGCAGCCCTTGCCTCAGCCTGTTGCGGCCGTCCTCCCATCCGCATCGGTGGAGGGAGTGACGGCCGCAGCAACCCCTGCCGAGTCGTCCGAGAAACCTGCTTCGAAACCGGGCGCTCACCAGATGATATTCAGCTTCGACGGCAATTCCTGGGTGGAAGTGAAGGATGTGGCCGGCCGCACGGTCTTCTCGCAAATGAACGCGAAGGGCACAACGCAGGTAGTCGAGGGACACCCCCCATTCCAGCTGGTGGTGGGCAATGCTTCCCATGTCCGGTTGCATTACAACGAGCAGCTGGTGGACCTCAGACCGCACACGCGCGTCGAAGTGGCGCGGCTCACGCTCGAATAATCCGGATGGACATGGCAGTGGAACCGAAACACGGGCCGCTTGCCCGACGCCCGACGCGCATCGTCAGGGTCGGTGGGGTGGCGATCGGCGGAGCGTACCCGGTCGTCGTGCAATCGATGACGAACACCGATACCGCCGATGAAGTAGCTACCGCCCTCCAGGTGGCGCAACTGGCACGGGCTGGCTCTGAAATCGTGCGCATCACGGTGAATACGCAGCAGGCGGCGCGCGCCGTACCGATGATTCGCGAGCGCCTGCTGGCCATGAACCTGGAAGTGCCGCTGGTGGGCGACTTCCACTTCAACGGACACAAGCTGCTGGCCGAGAATCCGGCCTGCGCCGAGGCGCTCGACAAGCTGCGCATCAATCCCGGCAACGTCGGCCGCGGCGTCAAGCGCGACGACCAGTTCGCCCAGTTGATCGAGCTGGCCTGCCGGTACAACAAGCCGGTGCGCATCGGCGTGAACTGGGGCAGCCTGGACCCGGCGCTGCTGGCACGCATCATGGACGAGAACGCCCGGCGGCCGCAGCCCAGGGACGCCACCCAGATCATGCGCGAGGCGATGGTTGCCTCGGCGCTGGAAAGCGCAGCCAGGGCGGAAGAACTCGGCCTGCCAGGCGATGCGATCGTACTTTCCTGCAAGGTGAGCGGCGTGCAGGAGTTGATCGCCATCTATCGCGATCTGGCGGCCCGCTGCGACTACCCGTTGCACCTGGGGCTGACCGAGGCCGGCATGGGTTCGAAGGGCATCGTCGCCTCGACAGCGGCTATGGCCGTGCTCCTGCAGGAGGGCATCGGCGACACGATTCGCGTCTCGCTGACGCCGGAGCCCAACGGCGACCGCACGCAGGAAGTGGTGGTGGCCCAGGAAATCCTGCAGACCATGGGCCTGCGTGCTTTCACGCCCATGGTGGCGGCCTGCCCGGGCTGCGGACGCACCACCAGCACGGTATTCCAGGAACTGGCGCAGGACATCCAGTCCCATGTGCGGACGCGCATGCCGGAATGGCGGCTGCAATACGAAGGGGTCGAGAACATGACCCTGGCTGTCATGGGCTGCGTGGTGAATGGGCCCGGCGAGAGCAAGCACGCCAACATCGGCATCAGTCTCCCGGGCACCGGCGAGACGCCGGTAGCGCCGGTGTACATCGACGGCGAAAAGACCGTCACGCTTAAGGGGGGCAACATCGCCCGGGAGTTCAAGGCGATTGTCGACGATTACGTTGCGCGGAAGTATCCGCGCAGAGCGACAAGCTGATTTATCGATGAGCCAAACGATTCAAGCGATTCGCGGGATGAACGACATCCTGCCCGACGAGGCCGAGTTGTGGGAGCGCTTCGACGACGCCGTGCGCGGCTGGTTGCGTGCCTACGGCTACCGGCCGATACGCATGCCGGTGGTCGAGCCGACGCCGCTCTTCTCCCGCGCCATCGGCGAGGTGACGGACATCGTCGAGAAGGAAATGTATTCTTTCGTCGATGCGCTCAACGGTGAGGCGCTGACGCTGCGCCCGGAGGGCACCGCCTCCTGCGTGCGCGCCGTGTTGCAGCACAGCCTGCTGCACGTCGGTCCGCAGCGCCTGTGGTACGCCGGCCCGATGTTCCGCCACGAACGGCCGCAGAAAGGGCGCTACCGCCAGTTTCACCAGTTCGGCATCGAGGCTTTCGGCTATGCCGGGCCGGATATCGATGCCGAGCAGATCGTCATGTGCGCGCGACTCTGGGACGAGCTGGCGCTCACCGGTATCCGGCTGGAAATCAACTCGCTGGGCGGTGCGGAGGAGCGGCAACGCCACCGCGCCGAGCTGATCGCTTATTTCGAGCGGCATCGCGAGGCGCTGGATGCCGACGCCCAGCGCCGGCTGCATGCCAACCCGCTGCGCATCCTCGACAGCAAGAATCCGCACATGCAGGAACTCATCGAGGGCGCGCCGAAACTGATGGATTTCCTCGGCGAGGCCTCCATCGAGCATTTCGGCGGCGTCCAGGCGCTGCTCAAGGAAGCGGGCATCCCTTATCGCATCAATCCGCGCCTGGTGCGCGGCCTGGATTACTACAACCTGACCGTTTTCGAGTGGATCACCGACAAGCTGGGTGCCCAGGGCACCGTGTGCGCCGGCGGCCGCTACGACGGACTGATCGAGCAGCTCGGCGGCAAGCCGGCGCCGGCCTGCGGCTTCGCCATGGGCGTCGAGCGCCTTATCGCGCTGCTGAAGGAAGAGCATGGCGCCGAGGCGGAACAGGCGGCGCGCGCCGCCCCCGATGTCTATGTCTTGCATCAGGGCGAGACGGCACAGCGACCGGCATTTCGTGCGGCCGAGGCGCTGCGCGGCGCCGGCTACGACGTCCTGTTCCACTGCGGCGGCGGCAGCTTCAAGTCGCAGATGAAGCGGGCCGATGCCTCCGGCGCGCAGGTCGCCGTGATCATCGGCGACGACGAGGTGCGCGAAGGCAGCGCCAGCCTGAAACCCTTGCGCGAGGATGTGCCGCAGAAGCGCATCCCGCAGGACCAACTCGCCGACGAGATCGGCAATTATCTTTTTGGGGATGACAACGATGGCGACCTATGACCTGGAAGAGCAGGAACAGATATCCGAGCTGAAAACCTGGTGGAAGATGTACGGCAACACGGTGACGGCCGTGCTGCTGGCCGTCTCTGTGGGCGTGGCCGGCTGGCAGGGCTGGAACTGGTACCAGCGCACGCAGGCAGCGGAAGCTTCGGTGATCTATGCCGCCGTGCAGAAAGGCGCCATGGAAAGGGATGCCAAGCGCGTGCGCGACGCCGCCGGTGAACTGACCGAGAAGTACCCCGGCACGACCTACGCCGCCATGGCCGCACTGACTTCTGCACACATGCAATTCGATGCCGGCGACCTGAAGACCGCTCGTGCGCAACTGCAATGGGTCACCGACAAGGCGCGTGACAAGGATCTGCGTGACCTTGGCCGTCTGCGCCTGGCGCATGTCCTGTTCGACGACAAGGCGCTCGACGAGGCGCTCAAATTGCTCGGCGAGGAACCGGTGCCGGCCTTTGCGGCTCGTTTCAGCGAATTGAAGGGCGACATCCTGGCGATGCAAGGCAAGCAATCGGAGGCGAAAGCCGCTTATCGGGCTGCCCTGGCGAAGCTGGAGGTTGCCGAGAAGGCCGCAGGCAGCCAGGGCGGGCGGGACTCCCAGTATCGCGACCTGCTGCAGGTCAAGCTCGATTCCCTCGGAGACAAGTGATGCGTGCAGTTTTCGTCCTGTCGTTCGTTGCCGCTTTGGCCGGCTGCTCCACGATGGCAAAAATGAATCCGGTGAACTGGTTTTCCAGTGCGCCGAAGGTCAAACCCGCCGAACTGGAGGCGATCAGTCCGAGCGCGACACTGGCCGCCCTCTGGCAGGCAAACGTAGGCGGTGCGGGAGGCTACGTGCTGACACCGGCGGTGGTCGGCTCAAGTGTCTACGCCGCCGCCCAGGATGGCACGCTGGCGCGCTTCGACAACGGCGGCCAGGTCTGGCGCGTCAGTGCGGGCCAACCGATTTCCGGCGGCGTCGGCGCGGATGGTCATCTGGTGGTGGTCGCCACGGCCAAGGGCGAGGTGTTGGCGTTTGACAATTCGGGCAAGGCGTTATGGACGGCGCGCGTCACTTCAGAAGTGCTGGCCGCGCCGCAGATCGCGGAGGGCCTGGTGCTGGTGCGCAGCGGCGACAACCGCATCTTTGGCCTCGACGTGGCGGACGGCAAGCGCAAATGGGTATACCAGCGCAGCACGCCGGCGCTTTCCCTGCGCAGCAACGTCGGCGTGACGCTGGCCGGCAAGGCCGCGCTGGCTGGTTTCCCCGGCGGCAAGCTGGTCGCCATTGCGCTCAACAACGGCGCCGCCATCTGGGAGGCCACGGTGGCCATGCCCAAGGGCGCCACGGAGCTGGAGCGGGTCGCCGACGTTACCAGCGCCCCCGTCGTTGCCGGGCGGGAAGTGTGCGCCGCCGCCTACCAGGGACGGGTTGCCTGCTTCGACCTGGCGTCCGGCAACCACCTGTGGTCGCGCGACATGTCGTCAGCCGCCGGCATCGACGTGGATGCCCGCAATGTTTATGTGACGGACGAACGGGGCGCGGTGCATGCGCTGGATCGCACCAATGGGGCCACTGTGTGGAAACAGGACAAGCTGTTCATGCGCCAGGTGAGCCGGCCGATCGCACTGAGCGGCCATGTCGCCGTGGGCGATTACCAGGGCGTTGTGCATCTGCTGCGTCGCGACAACGGCGCCTTCGCCGCCCGCACCAGCACGGACAGCAGCGGTATCGCGGCCGAACCGCAGCGGATCGAACGGGGCTTCCTCATGCAGACGCGCAACGGCGGCCTCTATGCGCTGACGGTGAACTGAGTGGCACATGACTGACCCGGTGGCTTTTTTGAGAGCCAATTCAGGCGCCAGGTCGAGTCGCATGAATTCGTCCTCAATTCCTTCGAGCAGGCTGCACTGCCTTATCTACGGGGCCGCGTGCTCGATCTGGGGTGCGGGCTGGGCAATCTCGCACTTGAGGCAGGCCGGCGCGGCTGCGACGTGCTGGCAGTGGATGCCAGCCCAACCGCGGTCGAGCGCATCAACCGGGATGCGGCAGCTGAGTGCCTGCAGGTGCGCGCCAAAACCGGCGATTTTGGTGATTACGAAATCCGTGAGAACTACGATACCGTGGTGTCCATAGGATTGCTGATGTTCTTCCCCCGCGAAAAAACCTTTTCGCTGCTGAACGATATGCAAGCCCGTGTCGAGATGGACGGCTGCGCGATCGTGAATGTGCTGATCGAAGGCACGACCTTCCTGGAGATGTTCCGCGAGGGGCATTTCACCCTGTTCGGCCGCGATGAACTGGCCCGGCAGTTTGCAGGCTGGGAGATTTGCCTGTCCCGCCAAGACAGCTTTGATGTGCCGGACGGTACGCGCAAGGTCTTTTCTACCGTGATCGCGCGCAAAACAGCGCCCCATCTGCAATGAAACCCACCTTCGTCATCGTCGGCCGACCCAACGTCGGCAAGTCCACGCTGTTCAACCGTCTGACCCGGTCGCGCGACGCCCTGGTGGCGGACATTCCGGGCCTGACGCGCGACCGCCACTACGGCCACGGCCGCCTCGGCGAGCGCCCCTACCTGGTAGTGGATACCGGCGGCTTCGAGCCGAATGCCAAAGAGGGCATTCTTGCCGAGATGGCGCAGCAGGCGGAAGCGGCGATTGCCGAGGCCGACATGCTGCTGTTCGTCGTCGACGGACGCGTCGGCTTGACCCCGCAGGACAAGACCATCGCCGAGCGGCTGCGCCGCACTGGGCGCTCGCTGCTGCTGGTGGTGAACAAGGCGGAAGGCATGGAGCGCGCCATCGTCAGCGCCGATTTTCACGAACTGGCGTGCGGCGAACCGCTGGTGATCTCTGCCGCCCACGGTGACGGCGTGAGAGAACTGGTCGAGGAAGCGTTGGCGCCGTTTCCCGAGGCCGAGGAACCGGCGGAGGAAGGCAGGGGCCCGCGCATCGCCGTGGTGGGCCGGCCCAACGTCGGCAAATCCACGCTCATCAATGCGTTGCTCGGCGAAGAGCGGGTCATTGCCTTCGATCAGCCCGGCACCACGCGTGACGCCATTGCCGTGCCCTTCCAGCGCAAGGGCAAGGACTACACCCTGATCGACACGGCCGGCCTGCGCCGCAAGGGCAAGGTCTTTGAGACCATCGAGAAGTTTTCCGTCATCAAGACGCTGCAGTCTATCGAAGAGGCCAACGTGGTAGTGCTGGTACTCGACGCCAGCCAGGATATTTCCGACCAGGACGCGCATATCGCCGGTTTCTGCGTCGAGGCCGGCCGGGCCATGGTGATCGCGGTGAACAAATGGGATTG
>JADFDL010000059.1 GCA_018262875.1 Rhodocyclaceae bacterium
GAAGCGAAGGTGCACGCCTTCGAGGCGAAGGTGAACATTCCCCGGCGTGGCGCCTGCCATTTCGACCTGAAGGATTTCCGCCAGACGAAGGAACTGCCCGCCATCGAACTCAGCCAGGCCAAGGGCCGCTGCATCGTGCGCGTCTGGGAACAGGGCGAGCGCGTCACGGTCGCCTTCCAGCAGTGCGAGAAAATGTGCTCGGGCAATTCCTACAGCTATCTCTGGCCCATCCTCAACGACCGGCGCAAGGGTTCCTGCGCCTGACCCGGAGCAAAAACATGCTGCGCAGACTCCTGCTTCTCTCCTTGCTGGCCATGCTCGGCGCCTGCGCCATCCCCGAGCGGGTGACGCCCATTCCCGTCAGGGCGCTCAACGTGAAAACCGATTGCAGCTACCGCGACGAGACCGGCACCAGCGGCATGCTCAAGCTGGACGTGGCCGCGGCGCGGGTGCGCGCCTTCGAAGCAAGGATCAATTATCCGCAGCATGGCATCTGCCACTTCGTCCTGAAGGATTTTCGCCAGACGAAGGAAATGCCCGCCATCGAACTCACCCAGTTGAACGGCAGCTGCATTGTGCGCATGTGGGAACAGGGCACGCGCGTCACGGTCGCCTTCCAGCAGTGCGAGAAGATGTGCTCGGGCAGCGCCTACGATCAGCTCCTGCCGATGATCTACGACCGGCGCGACGGCACCTGCGCCTGAGAGAAAGCAACCATGGGTATCGCCAACTGGGAAATCGTCATCGGGCTGGAAACCCACGCCCAGCTCAACACCGCCTCGAAAATCTTTTCCGGCGCGTCGACCGCCTTCGGCGCGGCGCCGAACACCCAGGCCTGCGCGGTGGACATCGCCCTGCCCGGCGTGCTGCCGGTGTTGAACCGCGGCGCGGTGGAACGCGCCATCCGCTTCGGCCTGGCGGTGGGCGGAAAAATCGCGCCGCGCTCGGTCTTCGCGCGCAAGAATTACTTCTATCCCGACCTGCCCAAGGGTTACCAGATCAGCCAGTTCGAGCTGCCGGTGGTCTCCGGCGGCGGCCTCCACATAAAAGTCAGTCTCCCCGACACGGCGGGCGAGAAGTTCGTCCGCCTCACCCGCGCCCATCTCGAGGAGGACGCCGGTAAATCCCTGCATGAGGATTTCCACGGCAAGACCGGCATCGACCTCAATCGCGCCGGCACGCCGCTGCTGGAGATCGTTTCCGAACCGGACATGCGCTCGTCCGCCGAGGCGGTGGCCTATGCGAAGGCGCTGCATTCGCTCGTCACATGGATCGACATCTGCGACGGCAACATGCAGGAAGGCTCCTTCCGCTGCGACGCCAACGTCTCGGTACGGCCGAAGGGCTCCACCACGCTCGGCACGCGGCGCGAGATCAAAAACCTGAATTCCTTCCGCTTCCTGCAGCAGGCGATCGACCACGAGGCCCAGTGGCAGATCAACGAGATCGAGGAAGGCCGGGCGATCCAGCAGGCCACCGTGCTGTTCGACCCAGACACGGGCGAAACGCGCGCCATGCGCTCCAAGGAGGAGGCGCACGACTACCGCTACTTCCCCGACCCCGACCTGCTACCGCTGGAAATCACGGAGGTCTGGAAGCGCGAAGTTCAAGCAAGCATGCCCCCCTTGCGCGATGATGTAATTGCCAATCTAACTGCCGTAGAGCAGCAAGCGCGAATAGATGCGGACGCCGACCTTGATGTCAAAATAGATCGTGCAGCGCGGTGGGCTTGGGCAGAGTTGCAATATGGGTTACCGATTGCAGATGCTGAAACAATAACTGCCACAAGAGCAACTGCTGAATATTTCGGGCAATGCGTGGAAGTGGCGGGCAAATCTAATGCAAAGTTTTGCGCCAATTGGATTATCGGTGAACTTGCGGCCTCTCTCAATCGCGAGGAAAAGAACATCGGCTCAAGTCCCGTGTCTGCCAGGCAGCTGGCCGGCATGATTAAACGCATCGCCGACGGCACGCTCTCCTCGAAGCTCGCCAAGGAAGTCTTCGACGCCCTGTGGAACGGCGAGGGCAAGGATGCCGACGCAATCATCGAAGCCAGGGGGCTGAAGCAGATCTCCGACAGCGGCGCCCTGGAAAAGATCATCGACGAGGTGCTCGCCGCCAATCCGAAGTCGGTGGAGGAATTCCGCGCCGGCAAGGAGAAGGCCTTCAACGCCTTGGTCGGCCAGGCCATGAAGGCCACGAAGGGCAAGGGCAATCCGCAGCAGGTCAACGAACTGCTGCGGAAGAAGCTAGGCGCCTGACACCGACAGCGCGATCAGCAGTTGCGCCGCCCAGTAGGTCGCCAGCGTCACCGCGCGCGCGGCGCGGAAATGCCGGCGGAAGCGGTCGATCGCCAGCACCGCATCCGACACGACGAACAGCCCTGCGCCAATCGCAGCCGCCAGCGCCACAGCGCTGCCCAAGGCATGCCAGCGTTCCACTGCCTGGCCTGCCATGACGGCGATCACGACAACATAGAGTGTCACCGGCGCGCGCAAGGCCGGCTTCAGGCCCGGCCAGATCAGCGCCACCACCATCCCGCCCGCCGCAAAATATGGCAGCCATAACAACGGCTTGCCGGCAAACGACACCCCGATGCCGAATGCCCAGACGTAGCACAGGTGGGCGACGAGGAAGCTTGCCAACCCGGCGACGAAGCGATCGCGCGGCAGCATGAGGAAGACGTCTCCGGCTGTGGAGAACAACAGGCCGGCGGCGACCGCCCATTGATACTCGGGCCGGGCCGGAGACAGGGAAAGGGCCAGCGCCAGAATCAGCAGCGTGGCCAGCGGCTTGAAGGCGTAGACCTGCCAGCGCCGGGATTCCTCAAGATAGTGGGCGCGGATCGCCAGAATGGCGGCAATAACGGCGGAGACGGCCAGAACGGATTGGAGGGGCGGCATCTCAGCCGGGGTCAGCGCGGTCTCGAATCGGCGCCCGCAGGTCCCTGAGCCGTGGCGCCGGTTCCGCCCGCGGCCTTCTTTTTCGTCAGTTCCCGATAACGCGTTTTCTCTTCCTCGTAACGGGCCCTGACGGCGCCGATTTCCTTCTGCCTGCCGTCGATGGCCGCTTGCTGCGCCTTCATCTCGATTTCGTTGTCGCGCATCTGCGACTGCAACTGCGGCGGCATGGGTTTTTTCTTGTAGAACTCCGCCTCGGTATCGAGCTGTTGCTTGCGCTTGGCCAGCTCGTCCTGCTTCACCCGCAAACCATCGATGGCCTTCTCGATATCGGCGACGGTGCGATCCCGCACGTAATCGATATCCTGCTCGGTGGCATAGGTGGCAAGCAGGGCACGGTTCCTGCGATCCTGCTCCAGCCGCCTGGCTTCCTCTTCCTTGGCCTTTTTGGCGTCTGCCTCTTTCTGTGCGCGTTGTTCTGCGGTGAGCGGCGCATCGATGCGCCTGGTCGTCACGCCCTGCGCGTTGATCTCGCGATAGGCACGGCCGTAGCATTGCTTCGGCAGCACATCGGAACACGTCTGTTTGCCGCCGTCGTCGGTACAGCAATAGGTCGTGCGCCCCTGCGCCGCCGCCGGTGCCGGAAACGTCGCGACGCTGGATAGCAACAAGGCGGAGCCAAGCCTTAGCATCATTGTTTTATTCCGTATTGTTGTCGGTATCGGAGTACCGCCTGCAAATTCTGCGCCAGTTCCGCCCTGCCGCCAAGATAGGCCAGCAAGTCGTCCAAAGTCGCCACCGCCACGACCGGGATGCCGTAAGCCTTCTGCACCTCCTGTACGGCAGAAAGCTCGCCCAGGCCACGCTCCATGCGGTCAAGCGCAATGACGACCCCGCAAGGGGTGGCGCCAGCGGCGCGGATCGATTCCACCGACTCGCGCACCGAGGTGCCGGCCGAGATGACATCGTCAACAATCAGTACCCGCCCGGCCAGCGGGGCGCCGATCAGCGTGCCCCCCTCGCCATGGTCCTTGGCTTCCTTCCGGTTGAAGCAATACGGCAGATTGCGCCCTTTTTGAGCCAGGGCGATGGCGGTTCCGGCCGCCAGCGGAATCCCCTTGTAGGCCGGCCCGAACAGCATGTCGCAGGGCAACGCCGAGTCGAGGATGGCGCGGGCATAGAACCCGGTCAGCCGGTTGAGCGAAGCGCCGTCGCTGAACAGCCCGGCATTGAAAAAATACGGGCTCAGCCGGCCCGCCTTGGTCTTGAACTCGCCGAAGCGCAATACCCCCGTCTCGACCGCAAAAGCAATGAACTCCCCGCTACAATCCATGTTCCCCGCCCGGACAATCCGCAATGCTGCGTATCATAACCCTGAACCTGAACGGCATCCGCTCGGCCGCCCGCAAGGGTTTCTTCGACTGGCTCGATCGCCAGGAGGCCGACATCGTCTGCCTGCAGGAACTCAAGGCCCAGGCCGGCGATATGAGCCTTCAATTCCTCAAGCCCGGGAGCCTTTACGGTTACTTCCATTACGCCGAAAAGAAGGGCTACAGCGGGGTCGGCCTTTACAGCCGGCGCCAGCCCGACCAGGTCATCGAGGGATTCGGCATTCCCGAGTTCGATGCCGAGGGGCGCTATATCGAGGCGGTGTTCGGCACGCTGTCCATCGTTTCACTCTACCTGCCTTCCGGCTCCTCGTCGCCCGAGCGACAGGAAGCGAAATTCCGCTTCCTCGGGCATTTCCGGCGCCACCTGGAACGACTCCGGCGTTGCGGCCGGGAGGTCCTCCTGTGCGGGGACTGGAATATCGCCCATAAGGAAATCGACCTCAGGAACTGGAAAGGCAATCTGAAGAACTCCGGATTCCTGCCGGAAGAGCGCGCCTGGATGGACGAAGTATTCGGCCCGGTCGGGTTCGTCGACGCATACCGGAATCTGCACCCGGAGGCGGAAGGGGAGGCCTACACTTGGTGGTCGAACCGCGGCCAGGCCCGCGCAAAAAATGTCGGCTGGCGCATCGACTACCACATCGCCACCCCCGATCTGGCCGCCGCCGCATGTCGGGCGGCGGTCTACAAGGAGACTTGGTTCTCCGATCACGCTCCCCTGATCATCGATTACGATTATGACGCCGGTTGACCGGCGGATTTGCCATGGGCCGCGAAAATCGGTAGCCTTCCATTGGAATATTTGCCATTCACGCGGAGAGATGAACCATGCCCGAAATGACTGAAGTTAACAAGCAAAAGCTCATCGCCGACCTCAAGGTCGTCGTCGCCGATGCCGAGGAAATTTTCAAGGCCACCGCCGGACAGGCGGGCGAGAAAATGGCCGATCTGCGCGCCAAGCTGCAGGACCACCTGATCAGCGCCCGCCAGAACCTGGTCGATGCGCAAGCCGCCGCCCTGGAAAGGACCAAGGAAGTCGCGCGCGCGACCGACGACTACGTGCACGACAACCCCTGGCGTTCGATCGGCATCGCCGGCGGCATCGGTTTCATCGTCGGCCTGCTCATCGGCCGCCGCTGACCGCTCCCCGAAGCATGGAACCCGCACCGGGCAAAAGCCTGGGTTCGCGGCTGCGCAGCTATGCAGCCGACACGCTGGGCATCCTGCAAACCCGGCTGGAACTCCTTTCAACCGAATTTCAGGAGGAAAAGCTTCGCCTCGGCATGCTGCTGGGCTATGCCGCGGCGGGGTTTTTCTTTCTTGGCTTCGGCATTGTCCTGCTGGCGCTGTTCCTCACGGTGCTGCTGTGGGACAGCCACCGCCTGCTGGCACTGGGCGTGTTCACCGCCGTGTTCCTTGCCATCGGCATCCTGGCGGCGCTGGCCGCCGCCCGCATCGGGCGCCAGGGATCGCGCCTGTTCGCCGCCAGCATCGCCGAACTGGCGCAGGATCGCGAGATGATCCGGCCGGACGATGAATCCGAAAAACGTTGAGCTGGCACTGAAGAGGCAACGTCTTCAGTTGCAGGCGGCGGCCCAGCGCGTCATGATCATGCAGGCGATCGAGTCGGCCGCCCCCGCCTTCGGCGCCGCAGAAAAAGTCCGCTCCGGCTTGCGTTGGGCCAAGGCCCATCCGGAATGGCTGGCCGGCATCGGCGTTGCCCTCCTCGTCGCCCGGCCGCGCGCCTTCTTCCGCTGGGCAAAGCGCGGCTTCTTCGTCTGGCGATCGCTGCACCGGCTGCGCGGCGCCGTCGAATCGATCCTGCCTGCGCGCTGACCGCCATGCCGCAGCATCCGCAAGGCGGAGGGCGCCCCGTTGAAGCAACTGCCCGCGGCAGCCAACGTCATCGCCTCCGTTTCGTACACCACATGCTTGAGGCACAAAAGCGGGAGCGCGACCATGTCCTGCGCGCAGTGCTCAAGGCAAAAGGCCTGATGCCGCTGCTGATGAAGCAGCGCAACGGCGACCGCTGGACCACCGGCGAACGCCAGGAACTGAAGGAACAGTTGAATGCGCTGTCGCAGATCTCGCCTTACCTGGTCGCCTTGGCCGTGCCCGGATCCATGCTGATGCTGCCCGTGCTGGCCTGGTGGCTGGATCGCCGGCGTGGCCGGCGCTGAGAACTCTCAGTCTTCCGCGTCGCGCCGCTCCTGCGCCTCCAGCATGCGCTTCACCCACGGCAGCAGCAGGTAGGCAGGGAACGCCAGGAAGAAAGTAAGCAGAAAATACGGCGCATAACCCATGGCATGCGCGCCGATGCCGCCCGCCCACCCGGCCACCGAGCGCGAGGCGGCGAACACCGAGGAGAGCAGGGCGTATTCGGCGGCGCTGTGCTTGCGCCGCACGATGGCCATCAGGAAGGCGAGAAAGGCCGCCGTGCCGAGCCCGCCGGTGAAGGATTCCATCGCACTGGCCGCATAGATCAGCGCGCGATGCTCCGGCAGGGGCACGCCGCCCAGCGGAATGGCCCAGGCAGCGAGGGCATAGACGAGATTGGACACGGCCTGTGCCAGGCCAAGCACCCACAATGCCTTGAAGATGCCGGCGCGGTCGGCATACCAGCCGCCGACCAGTCCGCCGGCGATCGACAGCACCAGGCCGATGTTCACCGACACCAGGCCGATCTCCGCTGCGGAGAAGCCGGCATCCACCCAGAAGGGCTTGACCATGAAGCCCATCGAGGCATCGCCCAGCTTGAAGATCAGCACGAAAGTCAGCACCGGCAGGACGCCGGGGCGCTGCATCATGTCGGCGAGCGCGCCGAACAGCGCGCCCGCGGGAGCCTCGCCTTCCTCCGCCGGCTTGCGCGCGCGGCCCGCAAGGCGCAGCAGGCCGTAGGCAGCAGCGGACGCGGCGGCAATCGCCGGCCACCACCCGGTCCAGCGCGCGGAGAGCCTGAGTGCGCCATCGGCCAGCCAAAGCGTGCCCAGCAACACCATGACGAGCGCGGCAGCTCCGTGCGGCTGCGCCAGAAAGACGCGGATCTCCTGTGCCAGCCCGGTCGTCGGCGGACGCTCGCGCACCTGCTCGCGCGGCGCCAGCAGGCAGGCTCCGGCGCAGGCCGCGAAGATGGCCGCGGCGCAGAGGAAGGCGCCCGGCCAGCCGATAAGATCGGAGGCCATCAGCACCAGGCCGGAAGTGATCATGCCGGCGCGGTAGAAACCGATGCGCAGACCGTTGCCGCGCCCCATCTCGTCGCGCCGCAGCAGTTCGATGGTGTAGCCGTCGATGGCGATATCGTTGGTGGCCGAGAGCACTGCGAAGACGGCGATGGCCGCCCATATCCAGTGCGGCAGGCCAGCCGAGGCGGCGAAGGCGATCATGACGGCGCCCATGCCGAGGTCGGCGACGGCCATCCAGCGGCGATGATGACGGAAGCGGTCCACCGCCGGCGCCCAAAGGAACTTCAGAGTCCACGCCAGGCCGAGCAGGGAAAGAGCCCCGATGTCGCGCAGGTCGACGCCCTGCTGGCGGAAATAGACGGGGAGGATCTCGTAGAAGATGCCGAGGGGAAACCCCTCGGCGAAATACAGCACCGCGACCCAGAAGAACTTGGAACGCAACAGCGGCGTGTCGGCGCTCAACCCGCTTTCCCGAGCCGATACACGGCAATGCTGGCGTTGAGGTTGAGGTCCTCGGTAACCGTGGCCTCGCCGTCGAAACCGAGGCGCTCGCGGATGCCGATGCCGCGTTGCGCGCACAGGGCCTCGAAATCGGCCATGGTGAAGAAGCGCACGTTGGGCGAATTGAACCACTGGTAGGGCAGGCTCTTCGATACCGGCATGCGCCCGGCGGCGATCGCCTCGCGATGGCTGCGCTGGCCGAAGTTGGGAAAACTCACCACCGCCTCGCGGCCGACGCGCAGCATCTCGGCCAGCATCTGCTCTGTGTGGCGCACCGTCTGCAAGGAGAGCGACATCACGACATGGTCGAAGAAGCCGTCCTCGAAGCCCGAAAGACCCGCTTCCATGTTGATCTGGATGACGTTCACGCCGTTGCGGATGCAGGCGAGGACATTGTCGGGGTCGTTGTCCACGCCGTAGCCGAGCACGCCCTTCTCGTCCCGCAGGTAGCGCAGCAAGCTGCCGTCCCCGCAGCCGAGGTCGAGCACTTTCTCGCCCGGCTTGATCCAGTCGGCGATGACGTCGAAATCGAAGCGGCCGAGGACGTTC
>JADFDL010000060.1 GCA_018262875.1 Rhodocyclaceae bacterium
AGAGCGCGTGTACCCCGACGGAGATGAAGCCGCGCAGATCCGCGAGCATCTGCTGCGCGTGCTGCGCCAGGCTGAGCTGGCCGGTATGTGTTGCTTCGTGCAGCCGGCGCAGGGTGGGCATGCTGTGTCGGTGTTGCCGGCGCCGGTGGGTGCTGCATGAACTACAGCCCTGGGCCCGGCACTGTCGCGTTCCGTGTGCTGGCGCACCTGCAGACGCTGCCGCATGGCACCGAGGTGCTGACCGCGGCGCTGGCCGATGCGATACGCACCGATCACAAGAACATCGCGCCGTGCATGGAGCAGTCGCTTGCTGCTGGCCTGGTGTTCCGGCGCCGGCGCGACTCGCATCGCACATCGCCGCTGTGGTGGTCACGCAGCATGAGCGCCCCCACCGTGGCGCAGGGAGGGGAGGGGTGAGCGACTACGAACACTTCGTGCGGCGCAAGCTGTCAAGCGTGATGCCGACCGGCATCGCGTCCGGCTTCTCTGTCCCGCCCACCCTGTTTCCGCATCAGTCTGCGCTGACTGCGTGGGCATTGCGTCGCGGGCGCGCGGCGATCTTCGCTGACACCGGCCTGGGCAAGTCGCGCATGCAGCTGGCGTGGGCGGACGCCGTGCGCCGGCACACCAAGCGGCCGGTGCTGATCCTCGCGCCGCTGGCTGTTGCGGCACAGACGGAGCAAGAGGGCCGCGCCATCGGCATCGAGGCGACACACTGCCGCGATGGCGCAGAGGTGCCCGGGTGCGGCATCGTCATCACGAACTATGACCGGCTGCATCGCTTCGACCCAGAAGCGTTCGGTGCAGTGGTGCTTGACGAGTCGAGCTGCATCAAGCACCACGACGCCAAGACGCTGCAGACGTTGCTCGACGCATTCAAGGACACGCCGTTCAAGCTCTGCACCACCGCCACGCCTGCGCCGAACGACTGGACAGAACTGGGCACGCATGCGCAGTTTCTCGGCATCTGCACGCGGCAGGAGATGCTGGCCGAGTTCTTCACGCATGACGGCGGCGACACGTCAGTGTGGCGCCTGAAGGGCCACGCGCGGCAGTTGTTCTGGCGGTGGGTCTGCCAGTGGGGCGCGCTTGTGCGCCGGCCGTCCGATCTCGGCTTCGATGACTCGGCATACGCGCTGCCGCCGCTGCACCTACACGAGCACACGGTCAAGACGCAGATGCCGTCGAACGGCATGCTGTTCGCGATGGAAGCGCAGACTCTGAGCGAGCGCCGCGAGGCGCGCCGGCTGTCGATCGATGACCGGGTAGCGGAGTGCGCTGCCATCGCCAACGCCGACAAGCAGCCGTGGGTGGTCTGGTGCGACCTGAACGCGGAAGGCGATGCTCTGGCTAAGGCCATCGACGGCGCTGTGCAGATCGCAGGCGCCGATTCTGTCGAGGTGAAGGAGCAGCGTCTTCAGGACTTTGCGGACGGCAAGTTCAGGGTGCTCGTCACCAAAGCCTCGATATGCGGGTTCGGCCTCAATTGGCAGCACGCCGCACGCATGGCCTTCGTCGGCGTCACTGACAGCTTCGAGTCGTACTACCAAGCTGTGCGCCGCTGCTGGCGCTTCGGCCAGAAGCGTGACGTGCATGTGCACGTCTTCGCCAGTTCAGCGGAGGGCGCGGTCGTCGCGAATCTGAAGCGCAAGGAGCGCGACGCCAAGGAGATGGCCGAAAGCCTGAGTGCCGAGACGCACGACGCCGTGATGGCCGAAGTCGTCGGATCGACGCGCCACACCAACGCACACGACGCCGCGCAGCGCGTCGCAATTCCTGACTTCCTGATGAGGGCCGCATGAACTGCATTGATCAAGTCGTCACCGATCGCTACACAGCCATCCACGGCGACTGCGTGGAGGCGCTGAGCGGTTTGCCCGATGCCTGCATTGGCTACAGCATCTTCAGCCCGCCTTTCGCCAGCCTCTACACCTACAGCAATAGCCCGCGCGACATGGGCAACGTGCGCGACGATGCCGAATTCTTCGCGCACTTCGATTTCCTGATCGCGCAACTGCGGCGCGTCATGAAGCCAGGCCGGAACATCAGCTTCCACTGCATGGACATGCCCAGCAGCAAGGAACGCGATGGCGTCATCGGTCTGAAGGACTTCCCCGGCAACCTGCTGCGCGCATTCGAGCGGCACGGCTTCATCTTCCACTCGCGCGTGACGATCTGGAAAGACCCGGTGACGGCGATGCAGCGCACCAAGGCGCTCGGGCTGCTGCACAAGAGCGTGCGCGAGAACTCGGCCATGTGCCGGCAGGGGATCGCCGACTACCTCATCACCGTGCGCTCGCCCGGAGAGTGCGAGCGCGTCACCCACGGCCCGGAATACCCGGTGGAACTGTGGCAGAAGGTCGCCAGCCCGGTGTGGATGGATATCAACCCGTCCGACACGCTGCAATACATGAGCGCGCGCGAGCATGACGACGAGCGCCACATTGCGCCTCTGCAACTTGAGGTGATCCGCCGCGGCGTGATGCTGTGGACGAATCCTGACGACATCGTTCTGTCGCCATTCATGGGCATCGGCAGCGAGGGATATGTGTCGCTTGAGATGGGCCGGCGCTTCGTCGGGGTTGAGTTGAAGGCCAGCTACTACAGGCAGGCAGTCGCCAATCTGGCTGCGGCCACGGCAAAGACTGAAGACCTGTTCGCAGCATGACCCTCCCCGCCGACGTAGCGCGCTGCCCAGGCTATCAGGCCGACGGCGAATGGCGCGAGGGCTGCGATGACTGCCTGCGCAGGACTGCGGCGCCAGTCGATCACCAGCGCGTCGTGCACATGGCGCCGCCGCTGATCGTGGCCTTCGAGTGCGAGTACCGGATTGCGCCATGAGCGACCCCAAGCCCCTTGCCACCCTGCAAGCCGCAGCAGCCCTGCGCGGCATCGTGGTGGAACCGCTTCCCGGCGGTGGCGCCTACATGGTCGCACAGGGCGTCTATTCGCGCGAGTGCGAGGACTTCGAGGCGCTGGCTGCGTTGATGGAGAGGATGGGGGTGACGGATTGAGCGCCACGAAGTGGACCGAGGGTGTCATTGCGCGCGCCGTTGCCCAGCAGACGCTGGCGAAGAAGTGCATCGTGCTGGTCGATCGCTGCAACTGGACGGGCCACGAGTGCGACGTTCTGGCGGTCACGACGGACCTGCGCATCATCGATGTCGAGGTCAAGATCAGCCGCGCCGACTTCAAGGCCGACGCCTGCAAGGACAAGTGGTGGCATTGGCCAGGCTTGGCCTGGAATCAGCCCAAGCCGGCGCCGGTACACCGCGACTGGCCGCCAAAGGTGTGGAAACACTACGTCGCCATGCCTGCCGAGCTGTGGAACGACGCGCTTCTGGAGTTCATGCCGTCGCCGGCCAGCGGCCTGCTGCTGGCGCGCGAGCACCGCGGCCGAGTCGAGCTGAACTGCCATCGCCGCGCCACGCCGAACCGCGACGCCGGCCGCGTCACGCCAGCCCAGGCCATCGACATCGCCAGGCTGGCGAACCTACGCATGTGGGACGCCTATGCGGCAGCCGAGCGGCGCCAGGCCAACGCCGTGAAGATCAACGCACTGCGCGAGGCCGCATGACCGACGCGCCAGCCATCGACAAGCGCCTGGCGATGGTGCAGGCCGCAGAGCCGACGCTTCTCGATCCATGCACCTGCTTGCGCGACGGCAAGCACTGCCGCGTGTGCCGGCTGTGGGACAAGCACATCGCATGGTTCGAGGCGCGGCCCGAGCCCAACGGAGACACCGAACAATGCCGCGCGCGCGCAACCTGAAGCCCGGGTTCTTCTCGAACGAAGACCTGGCCGAGTGCACCCCTTGGGCGAGGCTGTGCTTCGCTGGCCTGTGGACGCTGGCCGATCGAGAGGGGCGCCTTGAGGACCGGCCGAAGCGCATCAAGGGCGAGCTTTTCCGCTTCGATACCGTGGATGTCGAGCCCCTTCTTGGCGAGCTTGAGCGCTTCGGATTCGTGGTGCGCTACCAGATTGACGGCGAACGGTTCATCCAAGTTTCCAAGTTTTTGGAGCACCAGACGCCGCACTATTCCGAGAAACCGAGCGTCATCAAGCCGGCTCCACTCCAAGAATCAGACGGTCATGATGACCCACCCAAAACCAAGAACACTCCAAGAGTCGAACCGCCATTAAGAGGGGGTCGCAACCCCCTGAATCCTGATTCTCTGAATCCTGAATCCGGAGAAAAGACAGCGCGCAAGCGCGCCCACCCCGCGTTGGCAGGTGCCGATGTCCTGGTGGCTGCGGGCTTCGACGCCCAGACCGCGGCCGACTTCATCGCACACAAGGCCGGGGTCAAGGCGCCGCTCACCGAGCGAGCGTGGGCCGACCACTGCCGAGAGGCGGCCAAGGCCGGATGGTCCCCGCTGCAGGCGGCCGAGAAGGTGATGGCCAAGGGCTGGAAGGGCTTCGAGGCGAAGTACGTTGCCGGCGAGTCTCCAGCCGCGTCACGCCGGCCCGACAGCGGCGGCGTGACCGACCTGTTCCGCCGAGGCGCCGCATGAAGGGCCTGCGCGTCATAGCTGCGCTGCGGGCCCGTGGTGCACGCCCCGTCGCGGCCTACGTCGACCTGCGCAGCGCGGCGACCGGCATGGACGGCACGATCGGCCATCTCGGCGGGGTCTACGTCGAGATCCCGGCATCGGTCGGCATCGCCGACGTGGATTGGCGCGTCTTCCACGGCCTGACCGTGGTGCTCGACGACAGCGACGGCAACAGGGTCCGTCTGCATCAGTCTGCCCGGCAGATCGCGGCCGTCAAACCGGAGCGGCTGACGGTGAACGTGCCGGCCGGCGATTCGTGGGTTGTGCAGCGCTGCGTGCGCGGCAGTTGGCTGAAGGCGTTGACGCTATGACCATGGTTCTTCCCGAGGACGAGATCGACTTCGACGCCTACATGGCGGACACCGATGTGCAGCACAAGGTGCGCCCAGCTGGCCACTGGGAGGCCGACCTGGTCGACGAGTTCGCGCCACCCGACGGCAACGCAGTGCAGCACCCGCGCCTGCCTTGGTCGCGGCTGGACAACCGCATTGCGCTGCGGCCTGGCGAGGTGTCGCTGTGGTTCGGCTTCAACGGCCACGGCAAGAGTCTGCTGCTCGGCCAGTCCATGCTCGGCGTCTGCGCGCAGGGCCAGCGAGTGTGCATCGCGTCGTTCGAGATGCGGCCACGCAAGACGCTGGCACGCATGCTGCGGCAGTTCACCGACAGCGACCAGCCGAGGCCGTCGCAGATCCGCGAGTTCGTCGGCTGGGCGCATGGCAAGCTGTGGCTGTACGACCAGACCAGCACGGTCGAGCCGGAGAAGGTCTATGCCGTCATCCGGTACTGCGTCGACCAGCTGAAGGTGCAGCACTTCGTGGTGGACAACCTGACGAAGTGCGTGGCGGCCGACGACGACTACGCCGGTCAGAAGGCCGTGGTCGACAAGCTGACGGCGCTGGCCCAGGGCCTCGGGATACACATCCACCTGGTGCACCACGCCCGCAAGGATCGCGACGAAACCCGGCCGCCTCGAAAGATGGACGCACTCGGCGCCAGCGCCATCACCAACCTGGTGGACAACGTGTTCATCGTCTGGCGCAACAAGGCGAAGTACGAGGCCGACGAGCCGAAGCTGAACGAGCCCGACGCGGTGCTGATCTGCGACAAGCAGCGCCATGGCACCGGCTGGGAGGGTGTGCAGAACCTCGGCTACCACCACCGCTCGATGCAGTACCTGCAGTCCGGCAGCGCCTCGCTGAACATGGCCGTGTGGCCGCACGACGGGAGCGGGTCGTGAAGGCAACCACTCGGCAGCCCGAGGCAAACGTTCCCAGCGCAGGCGCGCATTTGCCGGCCGAGGATAACCAGGGGGTAAGCGCACCATGACCGACACCCGCCGCAAGCGCCAGGACGGCGTGCGCACGCTCGAGGACCTGCGCATCCGCTGCGTCATCGATACCGAGACCGGCTGCTGGCTGTGGCGCGGGGCGTTCACGATCAGCAGCGACCGCCGCGGCCAGCCGACCAGTCGTGTGTGGCTGCCGGATGCGGCGCCGGGCGCGAAGACCGGCACAGCCACGCGCGCCGCATGGTTGCTGTCCGGGCGTCCGCTCGCTGCCGGGCATGTCGTCTGGCGCAGCGTGTGCACCGACTCGGCCTGCATCAACCCAGCGCACGGCGCAGCCGGCACGCGCACGGCGATGCACGCGGCCTTCGTTGCTGACGGTCGGCTGCGTGGCGATCCGCGCCGCGCCGCGATCAACGCGCGCAACCGAGCAAGCATGCTGGTGCCGGTGGAGAAGGTGCGCCAGGCCGAGGCGATGTTCGCCGCCGGCGCGATGCAGAAGACGGTGCGCGCCGTCGTCGGCATCAGCGCGAACTCGGCGGCGCAGATCCGCAAGGGGCTGCACCCGAACTGCTCCGGCCAGGTGCGCGCAGTGGCCAACGCCAGCGTGTTCACGATGAGGGCTGCAGCATGATCCTCAACCTCAACGACCCGCAGTCGGTGGCCGACTGGTTCCACGTGAACCCGAAGCGCCACGCCGAGTTCCTGCGCTGGGCGCTGCGCAACGAGGCCTATGCGCAGTTCTGGCCGGCGATCGAGGCGAGCCGGGAGTTGGTGAAGTGATCGCGTTTCACGTTCCCGGCGCACCACAGGGCAAGGGCCGGCCGAAGATCGTGAAGATCGGCGGCTTCTCCCGCATGGCGACACCGTCGAAGACCGTGGCCTACGAGGGCCTGATCGCGCACGCCGCAATGGCTGCAATGGCCGGCGCCCCGCTGTTCGAGGGCCCGGTCGGCTGCGAGTTGACGATCCATTGCGCGGTGCCGCAGAGCTGGTCCGGCAAGAAGCAGCGCTCGGCGCTGGCCAGCGAGATCCTGCCGACATCGAAGCCGGACATCGACAACGTGGTCAAGGCCATCTTCGACGGCTGCAACGGCGTGCTGTGGCGCGACGACGTGCTGGTGGTGGAACTGGCTGTGCGCAAGCGCTACGCGGCCACGCCGGGCGTCTACGTCAAGGCCTGGGCGCTGGTTGAGCGGGTTGTGCAGGCTGATCTGATGGGGGCTGCGGCGTGAAGTTTGGGCTCAACGGATTAAGGTGTGGAAGCTGACCGAGCTGGCGCTGCGCTGGCCACTGCCGGCCGCCGTGCTCATCGTCGCCGCCGCGGTGTTCGCATCCGGCGCGCTCGGGGCGCCGTCGTGCTTTCCGGGACTGATGACGTGAAGTGCTGCCTATGCGGCCGCCGGCTCCGCAAGGCCGCGGCCACGATCCCGGCCGTCGACACCGGCCCGACGCCGCACCCCGCCGGATCAGTCGGCCCGACCTGCGCGCGCAAGGCTGGGCTGCTGGTGCCGAGCCTGTTCACGCGGCGAAGGGTGGCTGTGCGCAGGGTGCGGGTGCGGCGCGATGCTGGGCAGATGGAGATTGCCGGTTGACACACGAAAACTTTGCCGCCGACATCCCTTCGAGCCTTGTCGAAGCCGACGAGGCGCTGACCCTTTACGGCCGCTGGGCCTCTGAACGCGAGACGCGCCGACGCTGCGGAAGTGCAGAGCGCGACTATCGACCCGAGGGCTGGCAGGCAGTGGACGCAAGGCGCGAATCCAAACCGTTGCGCATGACGTTGCAGGATGCGTTGGTGTGCCAGCGTGCGCTCGCCAGGGTGCCGGACGTGGAACGCGCGGTGCTGGCGGTGCTGTACGTGCCCCGGCGCATGCCCGTCGACCAGCAGTTCCGCCTGTTGCGTCTCCCCCCCAGGCTCACGCAGCAGCGCCACCTGTCGGGCCTGCGGATGTTTGACGACATGCGCAGATTGGTATACTCGCGCCCCAATGACGCGGTGTCAGGGTAGCGGCAAGCCTGAAGGCTGGGCCGGCTGACCCCGCAGCAAACCAGACCAGCCCGGCGCAAGCTCGGCGGGTTTCGCGTTTCTGGCTCCTGCAATCCAGCCGCTTCGCGCAGCACACGGCCGCCAGGTCACGCGCATCAGGCTGGCCCCAGCCGGAGGTGGGCAAACACCGGCAGCCCGAGACGTGGTGACAAGCCGGCCCGCGCGTCTCCCGTGCTGGTACAGCGGCGGGCGAGGGCAACCACACGCATGGGCAGACTGACATCGCTGAAGCCGAGGCTGCAGGCGCCTCAGCCGAAGCTGCGCACCTGGTCATCAGGCGATGAGCGCATCCGAGGCTCATCGCTGCAGGTGATCCGCGAGCGCATCCTGTCCAGAGACTGCGGGCTGTGCGTCTGTGTCAGGTGCCAGAACAGCGACGTGGTCAGGCCCGCCAGCATCGTCGACCACCGCGTGCCCCTGTGGGCAGGCGGCCGAGAGACAGACGAGAACAGGCAATCCATCAGTGCCGAGTGCCATGACATGAAGAGCGCGCATGAGGCGAGATGCAGGGCGCGTGGGGCGTTCGAGGCGTGGGACGGCTCGTAGCCACGATGTGGCACTGATCGTGCCGCCTGGGCCGTCCTGGTGGGCCAGGGGGGGTCAAATCCCTGTGACCTTCCGCCTTCGAAAC
>JADFDL010000061.1 GCA_018262875.1 Rhodocyclaceae bacterium
TTCACCAGCTTGAGGGTGCCGACCTGGGTCACGGTGTTCTGCGCGCCGGAAGACGGCTTCAGCGAGATCAGGCCGTCGGCGCCGATGGTGATCTCGTTGTCGGGCGGAATCGAGATCGGCCCGCCGTCGCCCTGCACGGGAATGCCGTTCTTCGTCTGCAGCACGCCGTTGACGTTGACCTCCAGGCTGCCGTTGCGCGTGTAGGCTTCCGAGCCGTCGGGCATGGCCAGCGCCAGCCAGCCCTGCCCCTGCACGGCAACGTCGAGCGGACGGCCGGTCTGGGCAAGCGGGCCCGGCGTGAAGTCGGTCGCCACGCTGGCGTCGACGGCGAAGGCGCGCGTCGGCAGCGCTTCGCTCCTGACCGGGACGGCGCGCAGGCGGTGCTCCTCGGAACGATAGCCGGAGGACACCGCGTTGGCGAGGTTGTGGGCAATCGAAGCCTGGCGCCCGAAGATATGCTTGGCGCCGCTCATGGCCGTGTAGATCAGCTTGTCCATTTCGTCCCTTGTTCCGTGGGCCGGGCTGAAGCCCGACCTACGACTTACCGCAAGTTCACCAGCGTCTGCATGATGGCGTCCTGGGTCTTGATCGACTGGGCGTTGGCCTGGTAATTGCGCTGCGCCGTGATCATGTTCACCAGCTCGCCGGTCAGGTCGATGTTGGATTCCTCGACGGCGGCCGACTGCAGGGCGCCGAGGCTGCCGCTGTTCGGCGAACCGATGAGGGGCTGGCCGGAATCGGCCGTCTCGCTCCACTGGTTGGCGCCCAGCGATTGCAGGCCGTTCGGGTTGGCGAAGTTGGTCAGCACGATCTGGCCGAGGTCGCGCGACTGGCCGTTCGAATAGCGGCCCTGGATGACGCCCTCGGTGGAGATGCTCAGGCCGGACAGGCGGCCGGAGGTGTAGCCGTCCTGCGTCATGCTGTTCACGCCGAAGGTGGAGCCGAACTGGGTTGCCGTGGTCATGTCGAGGGTGATGGACAGCGCATTGGCGCCGGTCGTCACGGGGAATGCCAGCGGGCCGACGGTGCCGCCGGTGTTGACCGCGCCGGCCGAAGTGAAGGTCATGGCGCTGGCGGCGCCGGGCGCGGCGCCATCCAGGCCCGCGTAGACGTTCCAGGCATTGGCCGCCGTCTTGCGGAAATACAGCGACATGATGTGGGAGTTGCCCAGGCTGTCATACACCGTCAGGGCCGTCGAACTGTTGTAGGTGGTCGGATCGGTGTAGAGGAAGGCGGCGGCGGGCGCCGTGGCACGCGAATCCAGGTTGAGGCCGAGGGCGCCGGCCGTCGTCGCATTCGGCACCAGGTCGGCGCTGCTGATCATGAGGTCCGTCGGGCTCGACGGCACGATGACGCCGGCGGCATTGGCGACATAGCCGGTGAGGTGGGCGCCGGCCGAATTCACCACATAGCCGTCCTTGTTCACCAGGAACTGGCCGTTGCGGCTGTAAGTGATGGCGCCGCCGTCGCTCATGCGGAAGAAGCCGCCGCCGTTGATGGCGACGTCCAGCGGATTGTTGGTCACGCTGATGTTGCCCTGGGTGAACGACTGCTTCACCTGGGAGAGGTTGACGCCGATGCCGATCTGGCCGGCGCCGCCGCCGGCCATCGAGGCGGCGAAGACGTCGGAGAACTGGGCCGCCGCACCCTTGAAGCCGACCGTGCCGGCGTTGGAAACGTTGTTGCTGACCGCATCCAGGCCCTTCGCCGCCGCGTTCAGTCCGCTCAAACCTTGTTGAAAGCTCATCTTGTCCTCCTGCTGTTCATTCGATCCGGTTACAGAATTTCCCTGATATCCGACATCCTGACATTGCCGAGTGCGCCGACATTCAGGCTGACGCCCTGGCTGGTGCGCGCCACGCTGGACACCATGCCCAGTTCCAGCGTCCTGGCGCCGACCCTGGCGTCGCCGCGCTGGGCGACCACCGAAATCGAGTAGGCGCCATCGGCCGCCTGGGCGCCGCTGTCGGTCTTGCCATCCCAGCCGATGCCGTGGCTGCCGGCGTCCCTGCCGCCCAGTTCGAGGGTCTTCACGGCGATGCCGTTGGCGTCCTTGACGGTGACCGTGACGCGGTCGGCCGGCTCGTCCAGTTCGATGCCGCCGATGGCCATGCCGCCGGTGAGCGCCAGGCCCGAGCCCGGCACCAGCACGCTGTGGCCGACGAGAGCGGCCGCCTGCATGGCCTGGTTCTCGTTGCTGCCCTCGAGGATCATCTTCAGCGTGGCGTTCAGCTTGTCGATGCCCTCCACCGTGCTGATCTGCGCCATTTGCGAGGTCATCTGGGCGTTGTCCATCGGGTTGAGCGGATCCTGGTTCTTCAACTGCGTCACCAGCAGCTTGAGGAAGCGGTCCTGCGGGCTGATGTCCTTGGCGTCGGCCTTTTCGCGGACGGCGTTCAGGCTGGCGTAGATCGCCTGGGTGGGGTTGCTGGTGCCGGCTGCGGCAGCGGTCGCCATGATCGGTTCCTCCTTTACTGGCCGAGGGCCAGGGTCTTTTGCATCAGCGTCCTGGCGGTGTTCATCACCTCGACGTTGCTCTGGTAGGCGCGCGAGGCGGAAATCATGTTCACCATCTCCTCGACCACGTTCACATTGGGCATGGTGACGAAACCCTGTTCGTTGGCGGCCGGATTTTTCGGGTCGTAGACGATGCGCGGCGGCGCCAGATCCTCGACCACGCCGGTGACGCGCACGCCCAGTCCGCCGCCTTCGACGGGCTTTGCCGCGAACACCACCTGTTTGGCGCGATAGGGCTGGCCATCGGGGCCGGCGACCGAGTCGGCATTGGCGAGGTTGCTCGCCACGGCGTTCAGCCGCATCGACTGCGCCGACAGGGCGGAGCCGGCGATGTTGAAGACGTTGAGCATGCTCATTTCTATCTCTCCTGCATGGCCGACTGAAGCGTGCGCAGCATGCCGTTGATGAAGGTAATGCTGGCTTCGTACTGGATGGCGTTCTCGGCGAATGCCGCCCGTTCGACATCCATGTCAACCGTGTTGCCGTCCACGCTGGACTGACTTTCCGTGCGATACATCAGCTTCGCGCCACCCGTCGCGTTGCCGGCGGCGGGAAGATGGCGCTCGGACGTGCGGAGCAGGCTCACCTGTCCGCCGCCGCCCAGGGCGCCTTGCAGGCTGGCCTTGAAATCGATGTCGCGCGCCTTGTAATGCGGCGTGTCCGCGTTGGCGATGTTGGCGGCCAGCACCTCCTGCCGATAAGCGCGAAGGGACAGCGCTCTCTGGTGAAACCCCAACACATCCTGTACCTGGTTGATCATGTGCGCCTCGATTGCCGTCTGTCTGCCACCTGCATTGCATCATCCATGCCAGGCATCGTATTCCCCGGACTGCGGCAACGATTCGCCGAAAAGCGCCGGAAAGCGCGGGCATTCCCGGGACTGGGCGGCAGCGCTTGTCGCCGGGCGGCAATAATTGCCGTGCCGCCGATCCGGTCAACGTTCCCTTGCCAGCCGGCGTTGCCCATGATTGAATCCCCCCATCCTTTTCATCGAACCGCACATGCCGTCCCGACTGAAGCACTTCCTGTTCCTTCTGAGCGTCTGCCTTGCCCCGCTCGCCCATGCGCGTCAGGAGCCGGCCGAAGTCAAGCGCGTCATCGAGGATTTCCTGCGCGTGCAGACCCGCGGCCTGCCTGGCCAGGCCAGCTTCACGGTGGGCGCGATCGATGCGAATAACAACCTCGCCGCCTGCCCGGCCATCGAGGTGTTCCTGCCGGCCGGCGGCCGTCCCTGGGGGCGCACCAACGTCGGCGTGCGTTGCCAGGTGGAAGGCGGCTGGTCGATCTATGTGCCGGTTCAGGTCAAAGTGGTGGGCGAATATTTCGTCACCGCCAGGCCGCTGGCCCGCGGGCAGGCCATCGCCGCCGGCGACCTGGCCCGCCGCAAGGGCGACCTGGCGGAATTGCCGGCCGGCGTCGTCACGGAAGAGGCGCAGGCCATCGGCAAGGCACTCAACGTCAGCGCCCAGTCCGGCCAGATCCTGCGCACCGACATCCTGCGCGCCCCGCCGGTGGTGCAGCAGGGACAAAGCGTGCGCATCGTCTCGAAAGGCAAGGGCTTTCAGGTCGCTGCCGAAGGCCGGGCGCTCGCCAATGCGGCCGACGGGCAGGTCGTGCAGGTGCGCACCGCCTCCGGACAGACGATTTCCGGCATTGCCCGGCCGGACGGCACCGTGGAAGTAAGCTATTGACGCGTATGGTTAATAGAGGCGTAGAATGATGTCGATGCGATTTTGGCCTAAAGTTTTCCGGGATTGCGCCGTTAGGAACACCTGAGGTCATCTTGTTAAGGAAAATGCCGTGAAAATCGATAATTCAGTAGGTTCCGTCGGCGGATTGCCCAGCGGCGAATCCCGTCCGCGTCCCGGCAAGAGTTCAAGCCCATCGACCGCAGCCCCCGGCGAAAAGGTGGAACTGTCCTCGCTTGCCGGCCGCATGCAGGAAGTTGAAGCCGCGCTCGCCAATGTGCCGGTGGCCGATAGCGGCCGGATCGCCGAGATCAAGCAGGCCATGGCCGAAGGGCGTTTCCAGGTGGACGCCAGCAAGGTGGCGGACGGCCTGATCGAGAGCGTCAAGCAGATGATCGCGTCGCAAGCGCGCAGAGCGTGAGCGGCAGCGGCGGCGCCTCCTCCCCTTCATTGCAGAACCTCCTCCTCGAGGAAGTCGCGCAGTTGCGCGACTTCCTCGTTCTACTTGAAAACGAGCAGCAGGCCCTGGCCGGCGGCGACGTCGAGCGCCTGCTGCCGCTCGCTGCCGAAAAAAACGAGCTGCTCAGGCGCCTGGCGCAACTGGGCGAAACGCGCGGCAAGGCGTTGCTGGCTGGCGGACTCACGACGGACCGGCAAGGCATGGAAGGCTGGCTCGAACGCCATCCGGAACCGGCCGGCGCCAGGCACGTCTGGCAGGAACTGCTGACCCTGGCGGAAAAGGCCGGCGCCCTCAACCGGACCAACGGCTCGCTCATCGCCACGCGCCTGGCGAACAATCAGCAGGCGCTCTCGACGCTCATGGCCGCCGCCAACCAGGCGGCGCTCTACGGCCCCGACGGCCAGGCCCGGCCCGTCGGCGGCGGTCGCAGGCTGGACAGCGTTTAAAAACCGGAGTTTGCAGTCGTCAGTTTGCAGTTTGCAGCGCTGCCCACTGACAACTGCCCACTGCCAACTCCCCCTATTCTTTCACCGGCAGTTCCTTCACCTCGTCCGGATGCTGCGCCTCGATGAGGATGGTGACGCGGCGGTTGCGCGCCCGGCCTTCCGGCGTGTCGTTCGAAACCAGCGGCCGCTGTTCGCCGTAGCCGGTTGCCGTCAGGCGCTGCGCCGCCACGCCCGACTCGACGAACAGGCGCACCACGCTGGAGGCCCGCGCCCCGGACAGCTCCCAGTTGGAGGGAAACTGCGGCGTCGCGATCGGCGTCGGATCGGTATGCCCCTCGACGACGATGGGGAAATCGGCCGTCGCCGCCACCTCGGCCACGGCACGCAGCGCCTTCACCGCCGCCGGCTGCAGCCTGGCGTCGCCGAGCGGGAACAGCACGCTGGCATTGATCTCGATGGTGATGCCCTTGAGGCCTTCGGTGACGCTGACCTTGCCCTCGCGCACCAGCGGCGCCAGCACCCCCATGATGTCCTTCGCCATCTCGCGCATCTTCTCGCGCGCCTGGCGCTTGCGCTCTTCCTCCCGCGCGCCATGCTGCGACACGACCGGCTTCGACTTGAGTTGCGGCAGGGCCGGGGAGGCCGCGGGCGCGATGCTGCCGGACACCGCCTGCTCGCCGCGCGCATTCACATTCACGTTGCGGAAGGCCGACACCAGCGAATCGGAAAGAACGCGGTACTTGCCCTCGTTCACGGTGGACAGGGAATACATCACCACGAAAAAGGCGAACAGCAGGGTGATGAAGTCGGCGTAGGACACCAGCCAGCGCTCGTGGTTCTCGTGTTCTTCGACGTGGGCGCGACGGCGCATGGCAGTCTGGTCAGGAAGGGCCAGACTGAAATAACGGCGGAGGGTGCGGAAACTTGAACATTCGCCGTGTTACGGCGACTGACTTTTGTTCTTTAGACGAGGTAGCCCTGCAGGCGGCTCTCGATGATCCGTGGATTGTCCCCGCTGGCGATGCCGATGAGGCCATCGACGTACATTTCGCGCATCAGGGTCAGGCGCGAGACATGGGCCAGCAGTTTCTTGGCGATGGGCAGGAAGATCAGGTTGGCCGAGCCGACGCCGTAGATGGTGGCGACGAAGGCCACGGCGATGCCGGCGCCCAGCCTGGACGGATCGGAGAGATTCTCCATGACATGGATGAGGCCCATCACCGCACCGAGGATGCCGATGGTCGGCGCATAGCCGCCGGCCGATTCCCAGATTTTCGCGGCGAGCTTGAGCTGCCCTTCCTGCACGCCGATCTCGACCTCCAGCACTTCGCGCACGCGCTCCGGCTCGGCGCCATCCACCAGCAGTTGCAGGCCCTTGCGCAGGAACGGGTCCGGCAGCTCGACCAGATAGCCTTCGAGGGCGAGCAGCCCCTCCCGGCGCGCCGCATGGCTCCACTCGGCCATGCGCTCGATCAGCTCGCGCTGGGGCAGAGGCGGCGGCGTGAACACCCATTTCGCCATGGCCATGCCCTGCATGAAGGTGGCGAAAGGGCTTTGCAGCATGACGGCGCCGAAAGTGCCGCCCATGACGATGACGAAGGCCGTCGGCTGGATCAGCGAGGAAAGATGGCCGCCTTCGAGAATCTGTCCGCCGAGGATGGCGCCCAGTCCGAGGACCAGGCCGAGGATGCTGATGATGTCCATGGCGTCAGCCCTCCTTGGGTCGGCCCGGCGGAGGGCTGACGCCAAAAGCACGGAAGCCGCGCAGCGGCTGAACCACCGTCACCCCCTTCCGCGGGAAGGGGGCTGGGGGATAGGTCGTCACTTCTTCACCAGCCGCGCGCGCAGGCGGGCGATCGCCTGGCTGTGCAACTGGCAGATGCGCGATTCGGACACGCCGAGGATCTCGCCTATCTCGCGCAGGTTGAGCTCTTCCTCGTAATACAGCCCCATCACCGTCTTCTCGCGGTCGGGCAGCTCCTGAATGGCGCGGATCAGCACGTCGCGCATGTTCTTGTCGAGCAGCGCGGCGAGCGGATCGGCCTCGCTGCTGGGCAGGTGGCGGTCCAGGTAATCGTCGTCGTCGTCGCCGCCGAAGTCTTCGAGATGGATCAACTGGTAGCCGCGCGCGTCCTGCAGCATCTTCTGGTAGTCGCCCAGCGCCATGTCGAGCGACTTGGCCAGTTCGCCCTCGGTCGGCTGGCGCCCGTAGCGCTGCTCGAGCTGGGTGACGGCGGTCTCGATGCGCCGCATGTCGCGCCGCAGGCTCCTCGGCAGCCAGTCATTATCGCGCAGGCCGTCGAGCATGGCGCCGCGGATGCGCTGCACGGCATAGGTCTCGAACTGCGCGCCGAGGCCCTCCTCGTAGCGGCCGACGGCGTCGATCAGGCCGAGCATGCCGTTCTGGATGATGTCATCGGCCTGGACGCTGGCAGGCAGCCGGGCCATGAGGTGGTACGCGATCCGCTTGACCAGCGGCGCGTACTGCATGATGAGTTGGTCCTTGTCCAGGGAGCCGCTTGCGGTATACATCCGCCGTGTCTCTCGGTGCTTGGCATGCGAGCCGGAATGGGCTTCCACTATACCACCTGATGCGCCGCCGTCACGCCCTGAGGGAGGGGCTCGCCCCGATCGGGGAAGTACTCCTGGGGTGCGCCTCGCAAGCCCCGCGCCGCAAGCGGAAAGCCGCCCGCAGTCTCTCTCGGCGGATTCAGGAACGACTCCGTCAGTGCATGGCCGATGCGGTCCGCATCGTCGTGACCGTCCACGCTGCCGATCAGATCGAGCTCGGCGCCCAGATGCCGGCGCGCCACCTCGCGCAGGTTGGCGAAGACGGTGCGGACCGCCGCCGGGCGGGCGGTACCGAGGACGACGATGTCGAAGCGCCGGCAGCCGTTCCGCTGCGCCAGGCGCTTCATCAGCGCATAGGCTTCGGTGATGGCGGGGCCGTCGGGCGATACGGCAATGACAATGCGCTGCGGTTGCGGCAGCAGCGGCGAGAAGTCCGCTTCGGCACGCTCCGCCGCATCCACCAGCACGAAATCGACTCCTTTCTGCAGGCGGCGCAGCCACTCGGCCAGGGCGCGCCGCGCCATGGCATCGAGGCGCGCGCATTGCCGGGCCGCGCGCGCCGCCGGCAGCAGGCGAATGGACGGCTCGGGCTGCAGCAGCACCTGTGCGGCCGGCACATCGCGGTTGACCGCCTGCAGCAAGTCGAAGCGCGAGCGCAGGCCGAAAGCCGCGGCGACATTGTCGGCGCCGGCATGCTCGTCGATGACGAGGACCTCCTTGCCGGCGGCGGCCAGCCCGCGCGCCAGCGCGGCCGGCAGCGCGCCCCGGCCCTTCGTGGCGGCAAAGGCGACCGTCGCCGGCCCGCGCGCGCCGGCAAACAGCTTC
>JADFDL010000062.1 GCA_018262875.1 Rhodocyclaceae bacterium
TTGCAGGCGCATGCGTAGAGCCCCTTCGCCTTCGGCGATGCGCAATCGATCGCGCAGATACTCGAAGGCCAGTTCGCGTGCGCTGGCGAAGACGATACCGCGTCTGCATTCGGCCTGGCGCTGCGCCGGCGCATCATCCTTGCGCAGCACGCCGCAAGTGATGCCGAGGGCCTCGCAAGCAGGCGCCAGCCCCGCCGCCGTGCGACATGCCCAATCCTCATCAGGCCCGATGACATGCACGGGCTGGCCGGCAAGGGCGGCAGTACAGGCCGCCAGCGCAATTGCCGCGCTCTGTGCGGTCGTTGGCGGTGTTTCGGCCACACCACCGCTCAGCATCACCCAGGCGGCGGCGAAATCCGTGTCGTCGATTTTTCCCGATCCGGCGAGCCGCATGGCGCGTTGCACCAGCGCAAAAGCCCGCGCAGCGCTACCCTCGTCCACGCCGGCACGCCGGATCACCCGCCGAAAGCCGCGTGCCGACTCTCCCAGTGCCTCCAGGTCGAGCGTCTCGCAGACGGTGCGATGGCCGGAGACCAGGCCGAGCAGACGTTGGCGCCGGTCAAGCCGCGCCCGCAGGCGCCGCGCACCAAACAGCCACAGCGCTTGTCCCCGCCGATTGACGGCGCTTTCACTTCTGGCCTCGCCGCGCTCGGGGTACAGCCCGCCCTGCGGCAAAACAATGGCGGACGGGTCAGACATTGAAGCGACTCAGGAATATGCGACGGATGCCACGGTACCACTGCAGCGCCAGCGGTTCGGGCCGATGATCGAAGCGGACGAACACGCGCTGGCCGATGCCGGATACCGGCGTGCCGGCAGGCAGATCGAGATCGAAAAGAAAGACCTGCGCCAGCGAGCGCGCTTCGCCCTCCACCGCTTCCCCCGCCTGTGTCCTGCTGCGCGGGTTGAGACCCAGCTTGCCGCCACCCTCGACGGAAAGCGCAATGCTGGGCAGTTGGTCGGTCGCCGCCGGAACCTCGCGCTGGATGCTTGCCGGCACTAGGTCGCCGATACGGTCGGCAATGCGTACGGCAACGGATTTCGTGGCAACACGCACTAGGTCGACGTCATCCTGCTTCACTACCACCCTCACCGTGGCCGGCATCCCGGCCAGGACGTAGGCCACCGTTTCCCCGCGCTGGATGTAGCGGCCGGGCGCGCCGGAAATGTCCGGCATGATGAAGCGGCCATCGCCGGGACTGCGCATGAGCAGCTCGCCGGCCCGCCTGCGGCTTTCGGCCAGGCGCTCCTCGATATGCCCGATCTCCTCGTTCACGATGTCGGCATGGAGGCGATTCGTCGAAAAATAGGCACGATTGCTCGCCTCCAACTCGAGCAGGCGGGCCTCGAGCACCTGCACCTGCGCGACGAGTTCGGGATCTTCGCACTCGATGAGGGGGTCGCCCCGGCGCACCAGTTGCTCCGCCTCGGTCAGTACGTGCCTGATGAAGCAGGCGTTGCCGCTGCGCACGCGCGACTGCTCCGGCGCCCACACCACGCCCTCGGCGCGCGTCCAGGATGGCGCGGGCAGGAATACGATAACGATCAGCGCGGTTGCGATAATACCGCCGGTGACAGCCAGCGCACGCTCGCGATGCACACCCAGTCGCGGCCCGAACAGAAACGCGACGCGACGCATGAGTGGCACCACGATCATGTTCGCCACAACCCACAATGCCAACAGGACGCCGACGAAGAAGTACTTCGAGGCGACGAGGAAAACGATTCCTACCGTAACCAGCACGCGGTAGAGGAATGATGCCATGGCATAGATGGCCAGCCATGCCGCCTCGGTCCCGGTCTGGGCCGGCGATTGCGCCTGCTCCACCCGGAACAGGTGTCGATTCACCAGATAGCCGAGGTAGGCACCAGCGCGCTGGCCTAGATTGGGCATCTCCAGGTAGTCGGCAAGGATGTAATAGGCGTCGAAGCGCAACAGCGGATTGAGGTTGAACACCAGTGTGGACAAGCCGCCTATGAGGACGATGTTGAACAGGATGGCACGCGTCAGGCCCGGCTCGACGTAGGCCCAGAGGATCATGGCCACGGCGGCACAAAAGGTTTCGGTAATGACGCCGGCCGCGCCCACCAGCATGCGGCCGCGCCGGCTGCGGAAACCGGAGGCCGCCGAGGCATCCACATAGGGCACCGGAACCATCACCAGCAGCATGAGGCCCATCTCGCGAACCTGCCCTCCGCCCGTCTTAACGGCGACAGCATGGCCCAATTCGTGCAAACCCTTGAGAAACGGAAACAGCAGCCAGATGAGGAGAAGGTTTTCCGTGGCGAAGACGCGGTCCGCCACATCCCGCGTCAGGGTCGACCAGTGCATGGCTGCCAGCACCAGCGCAGTCGACACTGTGCCCAGCCAGAGCAGTGCACCCGGCCAGCCGAGAAGTAGCCGCAGCCGCGGCAGCAGGCGTTCGACAAAACGATCGGGGTCCACCAAGGGAAACTTCAGCGCCAACGGATTGGCAAAGTACTGCTTCAGCCTCAGGCGCAACGAGCGGGCACGCCGCACTTGCGTTTCGACCAGGTCCGGCGTCACGTCGCCGAGCAGGACATCGGCCCGGTGCAGGGAGGCCAGCAGCTGGATCAGTTCATCCTGATCCGGCGCCTCCTCACCCAGGCGCGAACGTGCCATATCCCAGATTTCCTGCAGCGTACGTTCGCCATCCATCAGGCTGATGATCAGATTGGCGGTCGGCGTGAAGCGATGGAAGCGGCCGCTGGCCTGATCCTGCAGGACATACCAAACCTCGCCGCGGTACAGGTGTCGCTGGATGCGGGCATGGCTGCGCAGTCGCGGCCTCAGGTGGGCGACACGATACCAAGAGAGACTGCCGGCCTTCTCGGCACTCACGGTAGCCAACTCCAGACAGCCAGACGCAGCCAGTTGACCATGCGGTGCGTCCATATCCAAATCAGGCGGCGCTCGCCTGCGCTGATTTTCGCCACCCCCTCCATACCCGGGCGCAGCCTGTCGCTGTTGTGCTCCAGCACAGCCTCGACGCGAAAGGTGTTCGCCCCATCCCGCACGCCAGTCACGGGCGTCACCACGCTTACGACAAACGGCAGGCTGTCGTCAGCGATGGAGGACAGCACCAGCGTCCCCTTTTGTCCGGCGCGGATGTCCGTCACCTCGCCTTCGTCGACATGGATGATGACGCGGTATCCGTCGAGCGGCGTGATCTCGAAAAGCACCTGCCCCTTGCGCACCGAGCCGCCAATCAGTTGAGACAGGTCGCCGCTCGCCACCAAACCGTCAAAAGGTGCGGCCAGGACGGAGCGGGCGAGCTGCTCGTCGGCCAGCACCAGTTGGGCCTCGGCCTGCTGGATTTGCGCCTGGAAGACCAGGGCCTGGCCGCGGTCATGCTTGGCCATGGCCTCCTGGAACTGCCTGGAGAATTGGGCGTGCTGGCTGGCCCAGCGCAGGCGTTCAAGACGCAGATCACGGTCGTCGAGCGTCGCGAGCGGACTGCCCGTCTTGACGACATCGCCGGCGCGTGCCATTGCGCTCCCGACATAACCATCGAAGGGCGCCGCCAGCACGCGACGAACCTGGCCCTCGACGGCGGCATTGCCGCTGACGCGGTATTCGCCGGTGGCGAAGGTGAAGAAAAGCACAAGCAGCATGACGATTCCGGCAGACAGCTTGCGGCCGAAATAGCGTGGCCCGAGAAAATCTTCCGCCTGCTTGCGCCAGGCCGCACGCAGGCGACGGCGCAGCGGAATCTCGTTGGCGGCCTTGAGTTCGAGGATGCGCGCGACAAAGGCGACCAGCGCCTCACACAACTCGGCTTCCTCCGCCTCGAAACCTTGCTCAATCGCTCTTTCGAAACAGACGGCGCCGCGGAACTCATCGCCGCCGAAAAAGGGAATCGTCAGAATCGCACCGCTGGCATGTTCGCGCGAAAGGGCTGCATGGTCCCGCAAGGCCAGGGTTTCGGCGTCAGAGGTTGCGGGATGGCTTAGCGTGGCACGCTGGTCGATGGCTTCGTCCGCCGCCGCTTCGATGGCCCGCACCAGGCTCATCTTGCCGCCGAACTCGGCCGTATGCGACATCGCCATCAGTTCGGCATGTCCCTTGCGCACCAATGCGAGGCTGACACGGTCGCAGGATAGACGAGCCGCCAGTTCGGTCATGAGGGCTGCCGACGCCGCATTCGCCGTACCTTCCTGCTCCAGCACCATTGCGGCAGCATCCAGGACAACGGCCAGCCGCTTGCTGAGAGACCGGCTGCGCCGCGACTCGCCGCGCCAGAGCAGGGCTTCAAGGGCCGCTGCGCCCCACTGCAATTGGCTCAAGGCAGCCTCCTGTCCGGCTTCCGATGCGACAGAAAGTTCCACGGCGGCAACCCCGCCCAAATGATCGCCGAGTCTGATCGGCAAGGCGATGCTGCATGAAGCAACGGGGGAAGAAGCCGGAGGTGAAACGATCAGCGGACGCTTTTCGGAAAGTGCGCGATCCGCCGCCTCTGCCAAAAGGCGGCCGGGCGATGCGCCCTCGGGCCACACCGCCGCCGGGGAAAACTGTCCGCCCCCCGTTTCAGGCGCGCAATCCAGCACCACCACCCCGGCTTTCGCGCCATCGAGCATGGCGCATTGGAGGGCGAGCCAGGCGCCACAACCTGTTTCGGCGGAATCCGCCTGGGCGAATTCCCGCCACGCTCCGGCTAGCGCTTCCTGGCGTTTTTCCGGGGCCTGTTTCAGTAGCTGTGTCTGAGCGGCATCCTTCAGCACGTTACAGTTTCAGTTCGCCGAACTTGGCTTCGTATTCCTTCAGGCCTTTTTCGAGCATGAGGCACAATCGCTTCGCCGCATAAGGATTGAGCACGACACGATCGCTCAACATCACGCGTACCTCCTGCTGATCAGCACGCCAAGCCTGGTGCGCGCCGAAAAGCAGTGTGATCTCCTCGCGGGTGCCGAGTACATTGCACACATTGGCGTAGGAGGTGTTCATCTTCGAGTCGTCCCACACGATCTTGGGCGCTGTCGCCGCCGTGCCGCCGATGATGCCTTCCTCAGTGCTTGATGCCTTGGCCATGCTTCTCCCCCAGAAAATGTAATCGACTCCCGTAACCCGGGCGTCGTCGGCGTAGATTACGCTGCGCTGCGGTTCCAGTCGATACGCGACATGCTGCCAGAGCGGATCTCGGTGCAACCACTGTCTTCATCCGACACGAGCCAGTCGAGCGGCACTGCAGCCTGCCCCGGCCCCCGCTCTGAAGCCAATGTGGAGACCAGCTGCGCCCGCCCCGCCTGCGTGCCAGCCGACGCCTCCTGCCAGCGGCCACCGATCGGATCGAATACTCGCGTGCGCAATCCTGGCACTCCGGCCAGAGCGGCAAACGCCAGAGAAGCCGCTCCGCCATCGTTGTTTTCAGAAGGCACGTCCTCAGGTGCCAACGGCAGCGATCCGGTCGGTGAAAGAACGGCCAGCGTATCAATGCCGGACTCAGCCGCGATCTCTTCAGCGCCTTCACCTTCCCCCTCTTCGCCGGTTTCATCCAGGATGACTTCGTCACTGCTGCTGCCTGAACCGATGTCCGGGTGCGCCAGGATCAGATCGACCAGAAGATTGCGAAGCGCAGAAGGCACCGCGGCAAGGGGCTCGCCACGGCCGAAGATCAGGCTGATGCCGCCCGGCGACAACGCAAGCTGCGGGGTTACCAGTTCGCCATAATCACCGATATCGCCTTGCTGGGGCAGGGACGCCAGAATTTCCGGCACGTCCGGCAAGGGCAACCCGCCCGCGTCGTCATCACCACTGGCATACAGGTCGAACAGCGTCTGCATGACGAAATCCATCTGACCGAGGATCTCGATGCTGGCAACCAGGCCGCCAGAAAAGAGGATGCGCGCGTTGTCGCCGAACAGCAGATCCTCGGCCAGGTTGCCGTCCATGGTGTCGGAGCCGAAGCCGCCAAGGATAACGTCATTGCCGGTGCTGCCGAGCAATGTATCCGCGCCGCCGATGCCGGAGTCGCCTTCGATCATCGCCAGGTCGCCTCCGGCATAATTGACGAAGCCCCCGTCTCCCATCAGGATATCGTTGCCGGTGCCGCCCTGCAGCGTATCGGCGCCGCCACCGCCGAGCGCAACGTCGTTGCCGGCACCGGTGTCGATGCTGTCGCTGCCGCCAACGGAGGACCCTTCGTTTCGGGCAAGCGACAGGTTGCCGGCAGCATCGAATTCAACGAAGCCGTTGTCGCCGAGAACGACATCGCCCCCCACCCCGGTGACAATACTGTCGTTGCCGACGCCGCCCAGCACGACATTCCGGCCGTTCCCGGCGTCAATGACGTCGTCGCCGCCGGTAGCCGCGCTCACATCGATGGTTTGTGCCTGGGACAGAAGGCCCGCCACATAGGCAAGATTCCCGTTGTCCCCGAGTATCACGTCGTCTCCATCGCCGGCCGACAAGGCATCGCCGCCGAAACCGCCGAGGATGATGTTGTCGCCCTCCCCGGCATCGATGCTGTCGTTCCCGCCAAGGCTGATTTGTGTCGTCGTCACTGCGGTGATGACGCCGGCGGCATCGTAGTTCGCCTCGCCGTTGTCGCCGATGACCAGGTCATTTCCCGCCCCGGCGCTGATCGTATCGCCGCCCAAACCGCCCAGGATCAGGTTGTCGCCATCGCCCGCAGCGATGGAGTCAATGCCGCCCGTTGTTGCGCTCGTGTCGCTGGAGCAGAACTGCGCAACGATGCCTGCCGTGTAGGCGCTGAAGCCGTTGTCGCCAATCAGCTTGTCGTTGCCGGCACCTGCGATCAGCGTATCGGCACCGAAACCGCCGAGGATGATGTTGTCGCCCTCCCCGGCATCGATGCTGTCGTCGCCGCCCGTGCCGGAATCCTGCGACTGCGCCTGGTTGATGACGCCGGCTGGGGTGTAATCAACACTGCCGTTGTCGCCAAGTGCGGTGTCGCTGCCGCCGAGCGCAGTAATGGTGTCATCTCCTGCGCCGCCGATGACAAAGTTGTTCCCGCCACCGGCAACGATAGTGTCACTACCGCCCACCGAGCCGAGACTGGCAAAGCGTGTGAGCACTCCGTTATCGAAGCTGACCAGCCCGTCGTCACCGATCAGGATGTCGTCGGAGACATTGCCATAGAGGAAATCCCCGGCTGCGCCGCCGAACAGGATCGCCTTGCCGGTGCCGCTGGACAGCGTGTCGGAACCGCCCAGTCCGGGATTCAGGCTGGAGGCTCCCGTCAGGGTCAGGAAGCGCTTGTCCGCTCCGGCATAGACCTCCTCGCCGCTGTCGCCGAAGAGCAGCACAGTGACGTTCATCCCGCTCACTGCCGAGGTATCGAGGGTGTCTGCCCCTCCATCACCGTGAATGGCCAGGAGGCGATCTGCGCCGCCGATGAGGTCGGCCACGGTTACGGCATCATCGCCATCGTTCGCATACAGCGTGGTGACGTCGTCAAGGCGGGTGCTGTCGATCTGGATGGTATCGGAGCCGCGTCCTGCCCAGACGTTGATTCCGCCGGTAAAACGGCCTCCGGTGGCAGCGAAATTGATCGCCGCCGGCGCCAGTCCGGTCAGCGCGCTGTCGGTGAGCACGGCGACATCGGCATCCGTATCGCCCAGGTCGCTGACGCTGAGCGTATTGCCGCCGGCCCCCGCATCGATGTCGAGCAGGCCGAGCACGTTGTCGAGCGTGCCCGCCAGCGAGGCACCGTCCGACGAGACGTCAAAGACATCGTCGCCGCCATTTCCCCAAATGTGCGTCGCCGCGCTCGTGCCCTGCACTTCCACCAAGTCGTCGTAGTCGCCCAGACGAATGTTCAGCGTATCGATGGTATAGCTGGTCACACCCAGCCCCATGCCCAACCCGCTCAGTGTCGAGCCGGTCAGCACGGCCTGGCTGCCTGAGCTGACAGCCGTGTCGTCGATATTCAGCGTGTCGCTACCTGCATCCCCGCTGAAGCTGAGTGCGCCGGCAACGCCGGCCATCATCCCGCCTGTCAACACTGGAGCCAGGCTTCCCGCCGTCACCGTGTCATCCCCGGCACCGCCGTTGATCGTCAGGTTACCCTCCATCGCGGTCACATCGACATGGTCGTTGCCGTTGCCCAGGTTGAGGGTCACTGAGGTGACAGGGTCGATGGCATCGACCGCGAACTGGTCGTCTCCTGCGCCCATGTGAATGGTGACATTCTCGGTGTTGGTGTAGGTCAGGCCATCGGTGCCCATGCCCAGACCGGCCAGGCGGTAATGCGATCCGTCGGCATCGGTATACGTTTCCAGCGTACCGCTATCGGTCGCCGCGCCATTCTGGTTGTTGATGATCACCGTATCGTTGTCGAGTTGGCCGTCGATGGTGAGCTTGCCCTGGATGCCCGGCGTAAAGGCGGAAGGCCCCGTTCCGCCAGCAACGCCCGTGCTGCCCAGAGTGTACTTGGGCCCGGCGGTGAAGTTGATCGGCGGCGGATCGATGGTG
>JADFDL010000063.1 GCA_018262875.1 Rhodocyclaceae bacterium
CGCGGATCGGTGTGCGCGCCGCCGGGGCGATCGTCAGCCCGAGCTTGGCCGCCATGCGCACGGCGCGCAGCAGGCGCACCGGGTCCTCGCGGTAACGCTTCCTCGGGTCGCCGATGATGCGCAGGGTCTTCTGCTGCAGGTCGGCAACGCCGTGGTGGTAGTCGGTGATGGTCTCGTCGGCGGGGTTGTAGTAGAGCGCGTTGATGGTGAAGTCGCGCCGCGCCGCGTCTTCCTCGACGTTGCCGAAGACGTTGTCGCGCAGCACGCGGCCGTGTTGGTCGGTCTCGGAATCGACGTCGTTGCCGGCGCGGAAGGTGGACACCTCCATGGTCTCGCCGCCGGCCATGACATGCACGATGCGGAAGCGCCGGCCGATGATGCGCGAGCGGCGGAAGATGCCGCGCACCTGTTCCGGCGTGGCGTCGGTGGCGATGTCGAAATCCTTCGGCACGATGCCGGCGAGGAGGTCGCGCACCGCGCCGCCGACGACGAAGGCGGCATGGCCGTGTTCCTGCAGGCGCGCGACCGTCTGGCGCGCACCCGGCGAGATCGACTCGCGACGGATGTGGTGTTTCTCGACGGGGATCAGTGCCGGTTCATGCGTGGGCGGTGCCTTGCTGAATACGCGGCGCAACAGCTTGCGGATCATCCTGCTCGGGGGGGCCTGGAAAACGTAGTTTCGGAGAAGGCTAATGCCCGCGCAGCGGGCGTTATGCCGGAGCTAAAGGGCGCAATGATACCGGAAAGGGGCGTTCCCGGCCGTGCTCGCTGGCCGTCGACCATGGAAATCTTGCCGACGCACTCGCCCGGGCCCAGGCGCGTCACATCGAAGGTTTCGCGCCCCGCCAGCTTCACCGACAGGCTGCCTTCCAGCACGACGTAGACGGCGTGATTCTCCTGCTCGGGCTCGATGAGAACGTCGCCGGGCGCCAGGGCGTAAACGGGGCAGTCGGCCAGCATCTCCTCGACGGCATCGATGCTGATGTGCCTGAACAGCTTGCTCTGCTCGAGGATTGCGCGATCGGCGTCGGTGAGCATGATTTTGTTCTAGCGCAGCGAAATGACCGGCCAGCCGTTTTTCCGCGCGTGTCGCTCCAGCGTTGCGTCGGGATCGACAGCGATCGGATCCGTCACCTTGCCCAGCAAGGGCAGATCGTTGAGCGAATCGCTGTAGAACCAGCTTCGCGAGAAGCTGCGCCAGTCGTGGCCGAGGCCGGCCAGCCAGCCTTCCACCCGCGCGATTTTCCCCTCGCGGAAGCAGGGGACGTCCCGCACGCCGCCGGTGAATTCGCCGCCCGCCTGTTCCGGCTCGGTGGCGACCAAGTGGGCGATGCCGAACTCGTGGGCGATCGGTGCGGTGACGAAGCTATTGGTGGCGGTGACGACGGCGACGAGCGCGCCGTGGTCGAGATGCCGGCGCACCAGTGCCCGGCCTTTGGCCGTGACGATGGGCAGGATGCGCGTGGCCATGAAGTCTGCATGCCAGGCATCCAGTTCGCGGCGCGGATGGCGCGACAGCGGCTTCAACTGGAAGTCGAGGAACTCATGGATGTCGAGCGTGCCGGCCTTGTACTGTTCGTAGAAGTCGAGATTGCGCGCCTCGTACACCTCGCGGTCGAGGACGCCGCGGGAAATCAGGTATTGCGCCCACTCGAAATCCGAGTCGCCGGCGAGGAGCGTGTTGTCCAGATCGAATAAAGCGAGATTCATGAAGACTTGGGGTTCCGGTTGAAGTTGTTGAGCATTTCCTTCAGCAGCGGCACGGTGACTGGCCGCTTGCGCTCCAGCGAGGCGCGGTCGAGGGCATCGAGCACCGCCATCAGCGAGGGCAGGTCGCGCGAGGTATGGCGCAGCATGTAGCCGATCACCTCGTCCTCCATGCGCAGGCCGCGCTGGCTGGCCTGGCCTTGCAGGGTTGCCGCCTTTTCTTCGTCGCTGAGCGGCTTGACCCGGTAGACGATGGCCGCGCCGATGCGTGTGCGCAAATCCTCGCGCAGCTTCAGTTCCAGCGGCGGCGCCGATCCAGCCAGGAGCAGCGCCAGCCCGGCCAGCCGGGCCGAGTTGAAGGCGCGGAAGAGGGCGATCTGGGCCGTTTCGTCGAGGCGGTCGACGTCGTCGACGATGAGCAGTCCATCGGGCGGACAGGGCAGCTCGGCGCCGGCTTCCTCGCCGGCGACCTGGACGACGCGGCGGCTGGCTGCGTCGGCCGCCACCCGGGTCGCCCGCAGCAGGTGGCTGCGGCCGCAGCCCGGCGGCCCCCAGAGGTAGACCGCATCGTAGGCCTTCGGCTGCGCCAGGGCGCGCAGGCGCGCCACCAGCTCGACGTTGGCGCCGGCGATGAAATTCTCCAGGGTCGGGTTCTGCTCGGGCCGGATGTCGAGCGTAAGCTGCTGGGGCATGGTCGGTATTGATGGCGGCGCGCCGGCGGGACATACGATAAAATCCGTCCTTTGCTGCGCGAAGCGCAACTTTATCACGAAGCGGATATTCCCTTGACCTCTCTCACCTACCGCGATGCCGGCGTCGATATCGATGCCGGCGATTCCCTCGTCGAACGCATCAAGCCTTTCGCCAAGCGGACGATGCGCCCCGAGGTGATGGCCGGCATCGGCGGCTTCGGCGCCCTCTTCGAGATCTCGAAGAAGTACCGCGAGCCGGTACTGGTCTCCGGCACCGACGGCGTCGGCACCAAGCTCAAGCTGGCCTTCCAGCTCAACCGCCACGACACCGTCGGCATCGACCTGGTGGCGATGAGCGTGAACGACATCCTGGTGCAGGGCGCCGAGCCGCTGTTCTTCCTCGACTACTTCGCCTGCGGCCGCCTCGACGTGGATATTGCCGCGAGCGTGATCCAGGGCATCGCCAAGGGTTGCGAACTGGCCGGCTGCGCCCTCATCGGCGGCGAGACGGCGGAAATGCCCGGCATGTACCCGGACGGCGAGTACGACCTGGCCGGCTTCGCCGTCGGCGCCGTCGAGAAATCGAAAATCATCGACGGCCGCAGCATCGAGCCGGGCGACGTGGTGATCGGCCTGGCCTCCAGCGGCGCGCATTCCAACGGCTATTCCCTGGTGCGCAAGATCATCGAACGGGCCAGGCCCGACATGGCCGCCGACTTCGACGGCCGCCCGCTCGCCGAGGCGGTGATGGCGCCCACCCGCATCTACGTCAAGCCGCTGCTTGCACTCATGGGGGCCGTGCCGGTAAAGGGCCTCGCCCACATCACCGGGGGCGGGCTGCTCGACAACGTGCCGCGCATCCTCGGCGAATCGCTGACGGCGACGCTCGACAGCACGGCGTGGACGCGGCCGAAGCTGTTCGACTGGCTGCAGCGCGAAGGCCAGGTGGCGGATGCCGAGATGCACCGCGTCTTCAACTGCGGCATCGGCATGGTGGTGGTCGTCGCCCAGGCGCACGAGGAACAGGCCCTCAGGCTGCTGCGCGAGGCCGGCGAGACGGCCTGGAGCATCGGCATGATCTGCCGTCGCGGCGCGGACCAGGCGCAGACGATCGTCGCTTGAGTCCGACCGCCCGACCGATCGGCGTTTTCGATTCCGGCGTCGGCGGGCTCACCGTCCTGCGCCACATCCGCGCGGCGCTGCCGGCGGAAGACCTGCTCTACGTCGCCGATTCCGCCCACGCGCCCTATGGCGTCAAGTCGCCGCAGTTCATCGAGGCGCGCGCCCTTGCCATCGCCGAATTCCTCGTCGCCCGCGACGCCAAGGCGCTGGTCGTCGCCTGCAACACCGCCACGGCGGCGGCCATTTCCCGTCTGCGCGAGCGCTTCGACCTGCCTGTCGTCGGCATGGAGCCGGCGGTGAAGCCTGCCGCCGAGGCGACGCGCACCGGCGTCATCGGCGTGCTCGCCACCAGCGGCACGCTGGAGAGCGGCAAGTTCGCCGACCTGGTCGGCCGCTTCGGCTCGCAGGCGCGCGTCATCGTCCAGCCCTGTCCGGGCCTGGTGGAGCGGATAGAAGCGGGGGACTTGACGGGGCCGCTGACGCGCCGCCTGCTGGAAGGCTTCGTCGCCCCGCTGCTGGAAGCGGAGGCGGACACCCTGGTGCTGGGCTGCACGCATTACCCGTTTCTGGAACCGCTGCTGCGCGAACTGGCAGGCGAGCAGGTTGCCATCATCGAGTCGGGCGCCGCCGTGGCGCGTCAGCTTGCGCGCCGTCTTGCGGAGACTGACTTTTTGGCCGCGCGGCCGGCGGGATCGGAGCGTTTCTTCAGCAGCGGCGAGCCCGGCCTGCTGGAGGCGCTGCTGCCGCGGCTGTGGGGCAGCGCGGCGCAGGTCGGACGTCTTACCGGCGGTTGAATTCTTCCAGGCAGCCCTTGAGCGTGTCGCCGATGCTGCCGGGACGCAGCGTGCAATCTCCCGCCTTGCCGGCGCCCGCGGCATTTTTCGACGGGCCCGGCGCGCTCGCGCTGCTCGTGACAGGCGGCGGCTGGCGCGCCAGGTCGGCCTGGGCCAGGGCGAGGCGATTCTCGAGTTCCACCCGCTTGCCCTGTTCCTCTTCCAGCTTCTTCTTGTTCTGCAGCACCAACTGGTCGTAGCCGGCCAGCACGCCCTTCAGCCGGGCGACTTCTTCCTCCTGTTCGCCCAGTTCTGCCGCCTGCCGGGCGATGACCTGGGCCGAGAGCCAATAAATCCCGCCGCCACCGGCGCCGGCGCCGGCCAGCAGGGCCAGGCCGTAGGGCAACAGGCGGCGCCACCGTGGCGGGGCGGCGGGCGCCTCGGCTTCCTCATCGCCCTCTTCGCGGCGTGCGTTGCGCGCATCGGGCTCCGCGCCTTCGGCTTCCTCGCCCTCCGCTACGGCCTTCGGCCGGCGCAGACGGCGGAGCAGCAGCAGTGGCGCGACCAGCAGGCGCTTCAGGCGCAGAACGAGGCTGGGCCGGGGCGCCGCATCCTCTTCGGTTTCATCGACGGTTTCGCTGGCAGTGGACAAGCCGGTCTCCGCTATTACCCATAACAGGGAAGATAACGGCGCAGCCGGGGGGGAACTTAAGCCAGGGCGGCTTCGGCGGCTTGGGCCACCCGGGCGACGAGATCCGCCGCGAGGCAGTCGAAGGTCTCGACCCCCGGCCAGCTGCGCAGCCAGGTCAGTTGCCGCTTGGCCAGCTGGCGCGTGGCGGCGATGCCTTTCTCGCGCAGTTCCGCCCGGCCGCAACTGCCTTCGAGGAATTCCCACACCTGGCGGTAGCCGACGCAGCGCATGGAGGGCAGGTTGGCATGCAGGCGGTATTTGCGGCGCAGCGCGCGCACTTCATCGACCAGCCCGGCCGCCAGCATGGCGTCGAAGCGCTGCGCGATGCGCTCGTGCAGCACGGCGCGGTCGGACGGCAGCAGGGCGAGCTGGATCAGGCGGTAGGGCGCGGCGGGCTCTGACCGGCGCGCCAGACTCTCGGCCAGCGGCGCGCCGGTGAGGCGCACCACCTCCAGCGCGCGCTGGATGCGCTGCGCGTCGGTCGGCTTGAGGCGCGCCGCCGCTTCGGGATCGAGCGCCGCCAGTTCGGCGTGCAGCGCCGGCCAGCCGCGTTGCCGTGCTTCCGCATCGATCCCGCGACGCAGTCCGGCGTCGGCCTGCGGCAGGTCGGAGAGGCCCTCGCGCAGCGCCTTGAAGTAGAGCATGGTGCCGCCGGCGAGCAGGGGTATCTTGCCGCGCGCCGTGATCTCCGCCATGACGCGCAGCGCGTCGGCGCGGAAGCGGGCGGCGGAATAGCTTTCCTCGGGGGAGATCAGGTCGATCAGGTGGTGCGGGAATTGCGCCAGCGTGGCGCGGTCCGGCTTGGCGGTGCCGATGTCCATGTCGCGGAACACCTGCGCCGAGTCGACGCTGACGATTTCCAGCGGCAGGCGCAAAGTCAGTCCCAGCGACACGGCGGTCTTGCCGCTGGCGGTGGGGCCCATCAGGAAAATGGCGGGAGGGAGCGGGGTCACGCCGCGATTCTACGTCGATCCTTCACGGATGCGTGCCACGTTGCGGTTCATCGCATGCCTGGCCCAGTTCTCGTAGAGCCGGCGCTTCCAGCCGGCGAGGTTGGTGCCGTGCCTGCCGTAGAAGGCATCCGGGTCGTCGAATACGCCCAGGTCGCGCACGATGCCCTTGTGCTGGATGAAGGTGTCGCTGCCCGTCCATTCCACCGGCGGCGCGCGGAAGTCGTCCGTCGCCACGCCGTAGCCGCAGAAATCGCCAGCGCAGGCGAAGCGCCGCTGCAGGGCGGACAGGTAGGGACGGTCGAGGATGAAGCCTTCGAGATTGATCCAGCGCCCGCCCAGTTGCACTTCGACCCAGCTGTGCAGGATCTCCCGCGGCGCCAGCAGATAAAACACGCCGGTGACGGCGCCGCGCTGCAGGCGCTTGTCGATGGTGAAGCCGTGCAGGCGGCAGGGCACGCCGAGCGCGCGCAGCAGCGCCATGAACAGCGTGCCCTTGGTGTTGCACTGGCCGTAGCCGTCGGCCAGCACGCGCGAGGCGGGCAGGTCGTCGGCCGTGTTGTAGCCGAAGGCGATCCCGTCGCGCACGAACTCGTAGGCGGCGCGGATGCGCGCTTCGCCTTCGAGGCGCCGCCAGCCCCGGTCGTCGATGAGCGCGGCGATGGGCGGGGACGCGAAATCGAGCAGCCGCGTCTCGCGCAGCCATTGCGTGGTTTCCATGAAGCCTCCTTTGAACAGGGAGGCAGCTTAGTGGATCGGGCAGCGCGAGACTTGAACGGAGCGGCTGCGGAAAACGCTGGAGGCGGCGATGCCGAAGTGGGCGCGGAAACTGCGGCTGAAGTGGGCCGAGTCGGCGAAGCCGGCCGCATGCGCCGCGGTGGTCAGGTCGGCGCCGGCGGTGAGGCGATCGACGGTGCGCAGCAGGCGGTCCCAGAGCAGCCAGCGCTTGAAGGGGATGCCCTCGCTGCGCGTGAACAGATGCGTGAGCCGGCTGGGCGACAGGCCCATCCGGCCGGCCAGCTCGGTCAGGCGCACCGTGCCCTCCGCCGCGCGCGCCAGCGCCTTGAGCCGTTCGAGCCGCGCGTCCGGCGGCGCGGCCGGCAGATCGAGCGGAAGCCGCCCGAGCATGCGCTGCGGACAGTCCAGGGTTGCTTGTGCGGGCGCACCGGCCACGAGCGCGAACGGCAGCGAGGCCGGCTCGAACAGCAGCACCAGCACGGGTTTGCCGGCGCTGTCGATGGCATGGACGGTGTCGGGCGGCAGGACCGCGTGGTGCAGGCGCTGGCTGCCCTGCGCGCCGTGCAGCAGGAAGGGCGCGCCGGTCGACTGCACGATCTGTCCGGCGTGGTGGCGATGCGGCCGGTTGTCGACCAGCGGACCGAGGTAGGCCATGCAGCCCCGGCAGAGGATCAGGCGCGCCTTCACCTTCCGCGCAGGAACAGGCGGTCCAGGTCTTCCATCGAGAGCTGCGTCCACGTCGGTCGGCCGTGGTTGCACTGGTCGGCGCGCTCGGTTTCCTCCATCTGCCGCAGTAGGGCGTTCATCTCCGGTAGGCTGAGTATGCGGTTGGCCCGCACCGCGCCGTGGCAGGCCATCGTCGCCAGCAGTTCGTTGCGCTGCTCGGCGGCGACGCGGCTGGCGCCGAATGTTTCGAGGTCGGCGAGCAGGGCGCGTACGAGGTCCGGAATCCTGCCGTTGGCGAGCAGCGCCGGCACGGCGCGCACCACCAACTCGCGCGGGCCGGCCGCGGCGACCTCGAAGCCGAGGCGATCCAGCGTGTCGGCGTGTTCCTCGGCCGCCGCCGTTTCCTCGCCGCTCGCCGAGAGCACCACCGGCACCAGCAGCGGCTGCACCGCCGGCCGTTCGTCCAGCGCCGTCTTCAGCTTCTCGTAGAGGATGCGCTCGTGGGCGGCGTGCATGTCGACCAGCACGAGTCCCGCGGCGTTCTGCGCCAGGATGTAGACGCCATGCAACTGGGCGAGGGCGAAACCGAGCGGCGGCGGCGCGCCGGCCTCCGCCTCGGGCATCGGTGCGCCCGGAGCCTGGCGCAGGAAGTCGTAGTAGGCGGCGACCGGCTGGGCGACGGCGAGCGCCTGCTGCTGCGGCATGGCTGCGGCAAAAGTCAGTCCCTGCGGTACGGCGGGAGCAGGTGCGGCGTGCGCCAGCGGTGCCGCCAGCGCGCGCTGCAGGGCATGGAAGACGAACTGGTGCACGGCGCGGCCGTCGCGGAAGCGCACCTCGGTCTTGGCCGGGTGCACGTTGACGTCCACGCCGCGCGGGTCGATGTCGAGGAACAGGGCGTAGGCGGCGTGGCGCTGGCCGTGCAGGATGTCGGCATAGGCCTCGCGCACCGCGTGCGAGAGCAGCTTGTCGCGCACGAAGCGGCCGTTCACGAAGAAGTACTGGGCGTCGGCGCGGGCGCGCGAGTAGGCCGGCAAGGCGGCGCAGCCGCCAAGATGCAGGCC
>JADFDL010000064.1 GCA_018262875.1 Rhodocyclaceae bacterium
ACTGGGCGATGATGGCCCGGCGCATCGCCTCGACCTCATGCGTCGCCCGCTCGTCGGCCGGCAAGGGCAGGACCATCGCGGAAAACATGGCGCGCTGATCCGTAACCCGCTCGATGCGGGCACGCTGTCCGCCTTCGACAAGCACCTTCACCGTGCCGTCCGGCAGCTTGAGCATCTGCAGGATGCTGGCGACGCAGCCGATCTCGTACATGTCCTCGACGTCGGGTTCGTCCTTGGCCGCCGATTTCTGGGCGACGAGCAGGATGTTCTTGCCCCCCTCCATGGCGGTTTCCAGGGCCTTGATCGATTTTGGCCGTCCGACGAACAGCGGAATCACCATGTGGGGAAAAACCACTACGTCCCGCAGGGGAAGCAGGGGCAGTTCGATGCGTTCTGCGGGGAGGTCAAGCGCGCTTGACATGATGTTTATCCTTTGTAGAGACAGCCGTTGAGCCTATGTTGGGGTCAACGGCAGGAAATTCAAGAAGTTCAGCAGCGGCCCGAGAAAACCGGTTAGGCCAGCTGAAACAATCAGTTGGAGCCGGCCACCTTGGGTTGGTCGGCGTAGATCAGGATCGGCTTGGCGGTGCCTTCGATCATGCCTTCGTCGATCACCACCTTAGTGACATTCTCCATGTCGGGAAGTTCATACATGGTATCGAGGAGAACCGATTCGAGGATGGAACGCAGGCCGCGCGCACCGGTTTTGCGCTTGAGTGCCCGGCGGGCGATGGCCTGCAGGGCCTGCGGACGAGCCTCGAGTTCGGCGCCTTCCATGGCGAAGAGTTTCTGGTACTGCTTGATGAGGGCATTCTTCGGCTCGACGAGAATCTCCATCAGCGCCGCCTCGTCCAGCTCATGCAGCGTGGCCACCACCGGCAGGCGGCCGACGAACTCCGGAATCAGGCCGAACTTGATGAGATCCTCCGGCTCGATCTTGCGCAAGGTCTCGGAAACGTCCTTGCTGTCGCGACTCTTCACCTCGGCACCAAAGCCGATGCCGGCCTGCTCCGTGCGGTTGCGGATGACCTTGTCCAGCCCGTCGAAGGCGCCGCCGCAGACGAAGAGTATGTTGGTGGTGTCGACCTGGACGAAATCCTGGTTCGGATGCTTGCGCCCGCCCTGCGGCGGCACCGAGGCGATGGTGCCCTCGATCAGCTTGAGCAGCGCCTGCTGCACGCCCTCGCCCGAAACGTCGCGCGTGATGGACGGGTTGTCGCTCTTGCGCGAAATCTTGTCGATCTCGTCGATGTAGACGATGCCCTGCTGCGCCTTCTCGACCTCGTAGTCGCACTTCTGCAGCAGCTTCTGGATGATGTTCTCGACATCCTCGCCGACGTAGCCGGCCTCGGTCAGCGTCGTCGCGTCGGCCATGACGAAGGGCACGTTGAGCAGGCGCGCCAGCGTCTGCGCCAGCAGCGTCTTGCCCGAGCCGGTCGGGCCGATGAGCAGGATGTTGCTCTTGGCCAGCTCCACCTCGTCGCTCTTCGACAGGTGCTTGAGCCGCTTGTAATGGTTGTAGACGGCGACGGACAGGATGCGCTTGGCGGGATCCTGGCCGATGACGTACTGATCGAGGATGGCGCAGATTTCCTTCGGCGTCGGCAGGTCGCCCTTGGCACCCTTGCCGCCATGATCGGCGGCAATCTCGTCGCGGATGATGTCGTTGCACAGCTCGATGCACTCGTCGCAGATGAAGACGGACGGCCCGGCGATGAGCTTGCGCACCTCATGCTGGCTCTTGCCGCAGAAGGAGCAGTAAAGGAGCTTCTCGCCCGGGGTCTTTTTATCTGTCATTACTGTCTCCGGCCTTTCGTTACGCCGCAGTCTCCGCGCGGTTCGCCAGCACCTTGTCCACCAGACCGTAGTCGACCGCCTCGGGGCCCGAGAGGAAGTTGTCACGATCGGTGTCGCGCTCGATGCGATCGATCGGCTGGCCGGTATGCAGCGCCATGATCTCGTTCAGCCGGGCGCGCAGATAAAGAATTTCCTTGGCGTGAATCTCGATGTCGGAGGCCTGGCCCTGGAAGCCGCCCATCGGCTGGTGGATCATCACGCGCGAGTTGGGCAGGCAGAAGCGCTTGCCTTTGGCGCCGGCCGTCAGCAGGAAGGCGCCCATGCTCGCCGCCTGACCGATGCACAGCGTCGACACGTCCGGCTTGATGAACTGCATGGTGTCGTAGATGGCCAGGCCCGCCGAGACGGAGCCGCCCGGCGAATTGATATAGAAGTAGATGTCCTTGTCGGGGTTTTCCGATTCGAGAAAGAGAAACTGGGCGACGATCAGGTTGGCCGTGACATCGTTCACCGGGCCGACGAGGAAGACGACGCGCTCCTTGAGCAGGCGCGAATAGATATCGTAGGCGCGTTCGCCGCGCCCGCTTTGCTCGACCACCATGGGAACGAGGCCCAGGGCCTGAGGATCCCACTGGCTGTTAATGGCGTCGGTGTGCATCATGCTGGCTCTTGGCATCATGCCGCATTTCCCATCAGCTCGTCAAAAGTCGCTGCCTTGTCGGTCGTCTGGGCATTCGCCACCACCCAATTCACCACGTTTTCCTCGATCGCCAGCGCCTCGACCTGCGCCAGGCGCTGCGGCTGCGAGTAGTACCAGCGCACCACCTCTTCCGGCTTCTCGTAGGACTGCGCCTGTTCGTCGATCAGGGTGCGTACCTGCTCGGGCTTGGCATGCAGGTCATTCGCTTTCACGACCTCGGCAATGATCAGGCCCAGCTTGACGCGGCGCTCGGCCTGGGCGGTGAACCAGTTCGCGTCGACCGGCATGTTCTTGATGTCTACGCCGCGATTCGCCAGATCCTGGCGGGCGGCATCCGCCATCGACTCGGATTCCTGCTCGATCAGGGCCTTCGGCACGTCCAGCGGATTCGCATCGAGCAAGGCCTGCATGGCCTGCTCCTTGATGCGGGCCTTGATGCGTTTTTTCAATTCGCTTTCCAGGTTGGAACGGATTTCGGCGCGCATCTTGGCCACGTCGCCATCCTCGATGCCGAGCGACTTGGCAAAATCCGCGTCCACCGCCGGCAATTGCGGCGCCTCGACGCCCTTCAGCGCCACCTCGAAACTGACCTGCTTGCCGGCCAGTTCGCTGACCTGATAATCGGCCGGGAAAGTCAGATCGAAAGTGCGATTCTCACCCGCCTTCAGGCCGGCGATGCCGTTCTCGAAATCCGGCAGCATGCGTCCTTCGCCCAGCACGACAGGGTAATCGGTGGCCTGGCCGCCCTGGAACACCTCGCCGTTGAGTTTCCCGGTGAAGTCGATGATGACGCGATCGCCGCTGGCGGCGGCGCGCTCGACCCCGGCGAAAGTCGTGCGCTGCTTGCGCAGCACCTCGATGGTCTTGTCCAGTTCGGCTTCGCCCACTTCAATCGTCGGACGCTCGACGGTCTTGTCGCCGATGCCGTTCAGCTTCACTTCCGGGTAAATTTCGAACACGGCGGAAAACTCCAGCCGGGAGGCATCTTCCCCGCCTTTCGGCTCGATGCGCGGATAACCGGCGACGCGCAGGTTCTGCTCGCGCACGGCATTGTTGAAGGCCTTTTCCACCGCCTCGCCGATGGCTTCGTTGCGGGCTTGCCCGCCATATTGCTGCGCCACCATCTTGAACGGCACCTTGCCGGGGCGAAAGCCGGGCACCTTCACGGTGCGCGCCATTTTCTTCAGGCGTTGCTCGACGTTTTTTTCGATCTCCGCCATCGGCACCGTCATGTCGATGCGGCGCTCCAGGGAACTCGTGGCCATGGGACTTGCGGGTTGAGGGTTGGTCTGCATGAAAAATCCTAGATTGAATCAGTCGGTTGTGCAATGGCTGGTGCGAAGGGCGGGACTTGAACCCGCACGCCTCGCGGCGCTGGAACCTAAATCCAGTGCGTCTGCCAATTCCGCCACCTTCGCGTGCCGTCATTCTACCCTATACTGGCAACCCCGGCAGGCGATGCAACTACCCGCCGAATCGACACTTTTGCCATGCCAGTCGACCATTACGAGAACTTTCCCGTAGCCTCCTTCCTGCTGCCCGCCCGCCTGCGCGAACCGGTGGCGGCCATCTACGGCTTCGCTCGCAGCGCCGACGACATCGCCGACGAGGGCGCCCTGACGGATCGGGAACGCCTCGATGGCCTCGATCGCTACCGGGCCGAACTGGACGCCATCGAAACAGGCCGGCCGACGCAGGATCCGGTTTTCCTGCGACTGCGGCCGGCCATCGCCGAACACCGGCTGCCGCTTTCACTGTTTCGCGATCTGCTCGACGCCTTCAGCCAGGATGTGGTGAAAAAGCGCTACGCCGACTTCGGCGAACTGATGGACTACTGCCGCCGCTCGGCCGATCCCGTCGGCCGGCTGCTGTTGCACCTCTACGGCGCCGGCAATCCCAAAAGTCAGTCTCTATCGGACGGCGTTTGCAGCAGCCTGCAGCTCATCAACCACTGGCAGGATATCGCCATCGACTGGCAGAAGGGCCGCGTCTATCTGCCGCAGGACGAGCTGGCACGCTTCGGCATCGCGGAGACCCAGATCGCCGATGGCCGCTGGAACGCCGCCTGGGCGGCCATGATGGATTTCCAGATCGACCGCGCCCGCAGCATGATGGTTTCGGGCAGTCCGCTGGTGCATGAACTGCCCGGGCGCATCGGGTTCGAGCTGCGCCTCATCGTCGCCAGCGGCCTGCGCATGCTGGACAAGCTGCAGCGGGTGCGCGGCGACGTGTTTCGCCGGCGGCCGGCGATCGGCAAGCGCGACTGGCCGGCAATCCTGCTGCATGCCGCATTCGGGTGAGCGCATGACCCCCGACGAATACTGCCAGCGCAAGGCGGCGCAGAGCGGCTCCAGCTTCTACTACAGCTTCCTGTTCCTGCCGCCGGAGCGCCGCCGTGCCATCACCGCCCTCTACGCCTTCTGCCGCGAGGTGGACGACGTCGTCGACGAATGCGCCGATGCGCAACTGGCACGCGTCAAGCTCGCCTGGTGGCGCGCCGAACTGGCCGGCACCTATGAAGGCAAGCCGAGCCATCCCGTCACGCAGTCCCTCGCCGAAGCCGCGCGCGCCTTCAACCTGCCGCAGGAGCTGCTCGCCGAGATCATCGACGGCATGGAAATGGACCTGTTGCATAACCGTTATGCCGACTTCAAGGCGCTGCACCTCTACTGCTACCGCGTCGCCAGTGTCGTCGGCCTGCTGGCGGCGGAAATCTTCGGCTACGAGGACCGGCACACGCTGAAGTACGCCCACGATCTCGGCCTCGCCTTCCAGCTCACCAATATTATCCGCGACGTCGGCGAGGATGCGCGCCGCGGCCGCATCTACCTGCCCGCCGACGAGCTCGACCGCTTCGGCGTTTCTGCCGAGGACATCCTGCATGCCCGCACCTCGGACGCCTTCCACCGCCTCATGGAATTCCAGATCGAACGCGCGGAAGCGTATTACGAGCAGGCCTTCGCCCAACTGCCGGCGCAGGACCGCCGCGCGCAGCGACCGGGGCTGGTGATGGCGGCCATCTACCGCACCCTGCTGCGCGAAATACGCCGCGACGGCTGCCGCGTGCTCGACCGGCACATGGCGCTGACACCGATCCGCAAGCTGTGGATCGCCTGGCGCACCTGGAACAAGAGCTGACATGCGCGTCGCCATCGTCGGAGCCGGCTATGCCGGCATGGCTGCCGCCGCGGAACTGGCTGCGCGCGGCATCCCCGTCACGGTATTCGAGGCCTCACGCACACTGGGCGGGCGCGCCCGGCGCGTCGAATCGCACGGCTATCCGCTCGACAACGGCCAGCACATCCTGGTCGGCGCCTATGTCGAGTTGCTGCGGCTGATGCGGCTCGTCGGCGCGAATCCGGATGAACTGCTGGAGCGCCGGCCGCTCAGCCTGGTCTTTCCCGGCCGCATGCAGCTTGCAGCGCCGCGCCTGCCCGCGCCGCTGCACCTGGCCGTCGCCCTGTTCACCGCGCGCGGCCTGTCCTTCGGCGCCCGGCTCGCCGCCATGGATTTCATGCGGCAAATGAAGCGGGGCAACTTCCGCCTGGAGCGGGACATCACTTTCGCCGAACTGATGGCGCTGCACGGCCAGCATGAATCCGCGATTCGCTACCTGTGGCAACCGCTGTGCAGCTCGGCGCTGAACACGCCGCCGCAGGAGGCCTCCGCCCAGGTCTTCCTCAACGTCCTGCGCGACAGCCTGGCGGCGGCGCGCAAAGCCAGCGATCTGTTGCTGCCGCGAACGGACTTCTCCGCCCTGTTTCCCGAACCCGCCGAACACTATGTGCGAAGCCGCGGCGGCGAAGTACTGCGCGGCACGCCGATCCGCGCGATCGAGTGGACGCCCTACGGCTTCAGCCTCGCGGGCGACGCCTCCGGACGCAGCTACACCCACGTCATCGCCGCAGTGGCGCCCTATCACCTCGAACGCCTGCTGGCAAAGCTGCCGCGCCTGCAACCGGTGCTGGAGGACATCGGGCGTTTCTCCTACGAGCCGATCCTCACGGCCTACCTCGGCTATGCGCGGCCGGTCAGGCTGCCCGGCGCCATGGTTGGCGTCGGCGGCACGGCGCATTTCCTGTTCCAGCACGCAAACGACATCCTCACGGCCGTCACCAGCGCGCGCGGTCCGCACCTCGACCTGCCGCACGAGGCGCTCATCGCGCGCATCCACGCGGAGGTCTGCGGGATCGTCGGCGCAACACCTCCGCCCGCCTGGTCCCAGGTCATCGTCGAAAAGCGCGCCACCTTCGCCTGCCGACCCGGCGTGCGGCGGCCGGCCTGCGAAACGCCACTGGCCAATTTCTACCTCTGTGGAGATTATGTCGCCTCGGATTACCCGGCGACGCTGGAGGCGGCGGTGAGAAGCGGAGTGCTGGCCGCGCGCCTGATCGCCCTGTAGGAGCGGTCTTGGCCGCGATCCGGCCGCATATCGCGGCCAAGACCGCTCCTACGACACCAGCTTTCCGCCACTCAGCTTGAGCACCCGCCCGCAGCGCCGGGCGATGGCCTCGTCGTGCGTCACCAGCACCAGCGTCGTGCCCTGCTCGGCATTCATGGCGAACATCAGGTCGATGATGTCGGCGCCGGTGGCGGCATCGAGGTTGCCGGTCGGCTCGTCGGCCAGCAGCAGGCCCGGCTTCGTCGCGAACGCCCGCGCAATGGCGACGCGCTGCTGCTCGCCCCCGGAAAGGTGCTTCGGATAGTGGCCAAGGCGCTGCGACAGCCCGACGCGCGCGAGCATCTGCTGCGCCTCGACCGTCGCGCCCGCGCGCCCGGCCAGCTCCAGCGGCAGCATGACGTTCTCCAGCGCGGTCAGGGCCGGCAGCAACTGAAAGGACTGGAAGACGAAGCCCAGCATGCCGCCGCGCAGCGCCGCTCGATCGTCCTCATCGAGTGCGAACAGATCGCGGCCGCCGAGCAGCACGCGCCCTCGCGAGGGAACGTCCAGGCCGGCCAAGAGTCCCAGCAGAGTCGATTTGCCCGAGCCGGACGCACCGACGATGGCCACCGCCTCGCCGGCCATGACCCGGAAGGAAATCTCGTGCAGAATCACCAGCCGGCCGTCGCCGCTGGGCACTTCCTTGCCGAGGGCGACGGCTTCGACCATGGGAACCGATGCATCAATGCTTAAATTCATCTCTGCGGGTTTCTTTCTTCTGTTTTCGTGCGCCGCCCAGGCGGCGGGCAACATCCTCGTCGTCGGCGACAGCCTGTCGGCCGGCTATGGCCTCGGGCCGAACCAGTCCTGGCCGTCGCTGCTCGAAAAACGCCTGCGCGAACAGCGGCTGGATTATAGCGTCGTCAATGCCAGCATCAGCGGCGACACCACGTCGGGCGGACGCAGCCGCATCGGCGCCGCGCTCGACCAGGCGCGCCCGGCGGTGGTGATCGTCGCGCTGGGCGGCAACGACGGCCTGCGCGGCCTGCCGGTGAACCTCATGCGCGACAACCTGAACGCCATGCTCGGCGACGCCCGGGCGCGCAAGGCGCGCATCGTGCTGGCCGGCATGAAGCTGCCGCCCAACTACGGCATCGACTACACGCAGGCATTCGAGCAAAGCTACGTCGATCTGGCGCGCCACCACAAGGCCGCGCTGGTGCCCTTCTTGCTCGAAGGCGTGGCGGAACGGCGCGAGCTTTTCCTGCCCGACAACATCCATCCGGTTGCCGAAGCCCAGCCGATCATCCTCGATAACGTCTGGAAGGTCTTGCGCCCGCTGCTCAGGTAGGAGCGGGCTTGCCCGCGATATCGCCGGCAAGCTGGCCCCTACGCCACCCCGACCCGCGCCGGCCCCGCTCCCAGGCGCCCGATCGTGCCAGCCTCTTCAAATCCCGCGTCATGCAGCTCGGCCAGCACC
>JADFDL010000065.1 GCA_018262875.1 Rhodocyclaceae bacterium
CCGCCGGCCTCGCCGACCGCTGCGAAGTGCAGGTCGCCTACGCCATCGGCGTCGCCAAGCCGGTGTCGCTGATGGTGCACACCTACGGCACCGGCCGCATCGCCGAGGAGAAGATCGAGGAGCTGATCCGCAAGCACTTCGACCTGCGACCGAAGGGCATCATCCAGTCGCTCGACCTGCTGCGGCCAATCTACCTGAAGGCCGCCGCCTACGGCCACTTCGGCCGCGACGAGCCGGAGTTCACGTGGGAGAACATCGACAAGGCCGCCGCGCTGAAGGCCGACGCCGGGCTGTAATCTCCCGCAAGAAGGCAAAACAAACGGGCGCCGACGGCGCCCGTTTCACTTTCGGCAAAAGTCAGTCCCGCCAGTACGGCGTGACCGACCTACTTCGAAGTCAAAATCCGCTCCCACCAGAAGCTTGGCTGTCGGTGCTGATGGCCCACCGCCAGCACCAGTATTTCCTTCGGCAACGGAGCGTAGAAACAAGATATGGGAAGCGCGACATGAGGCACCGGCGGGTTCCCTCGCCACTGGGCGGCCACGCCATCGGCATCTTCCCGACGAGGCGCATCAATTGCCGCAACTCTCTCCTGAAAGACAACCCAAGCTCAGGCGAAATGGCCGCGTAGTACTCAGCCGCTTCCTGGATTTCCGCCTGGGCCACCGCCAGATAGCGGATTTTCATCGCCCGCCGAGATCACCGAAGACTTCGTCCTCGCCCACCGCCTGAATCTCGCCACGCCGGTATGCGGCAAGGCGGTCTTCGGCCTCCCGAGCCCACGCCGCGGTAATCTCCGGATCGGGCTTGTCGAGCGTAGCCAGAATGGTTTCCACGAGCTGCAGACGCTCGCTTGGGGGCAGTTTGGCTGCCAGGGAGGCAAGTTCTAGAGTGGCATGGGTCATGATTATTTCCTCGCCGATGCGTAACGGTCATGAATGCGCCTGAAGACCTGCTCACCCTCGATCGGCATCACGGTGTCATCGTGCAGTTCGGCCTGTCGTCGCCGTGGCGAAAGCGCACGCGGCGCTCGAAGACGTAGGCGTTGTCGCGTGTGTCGTCGCGGGCCGGGTCGGGGCGCGGCAGGCCGAGCAGCTCGGTGAGCTCGCCGATGAAAAGCTGGTAGTTGGCGCGCTCCGACCCGCCGGCGGCCTGCCAGCGGGAAATGAAGCGCTCGATGGCGTCGGCGGCTACGGTCATCCCACGGGGATTTCCTTCGGTCATCGGCGCGGTAGACATTCGATCGGCATGGATTGGCAGTTTAGCCGATTCGCCGGGCCTTCGACTCTGCGACTAAAATGGCGTCCGACAATCCCCCTGACTTGAAACGATCCGTCTCCCCTCTCATGAACAAGACCGGACGCAACGATCCATGCCCGTGCGGCAGCGGCAAGAAGTACAAGCACTGCTGCATGCTCGCCCATGAGGCGCCTGCGCCCGAGGAACTGCAATGGCGCCGCGTGCGGCGGGCCATCGAGAACATGGCGGCGACCCTGCTGCGCTACGGACAGGAGCGCTACGGCCCTGCGCTGCTGGTCGAGGCTTGGGAGGATTTCAATCTCGACGACGAGGCCGACGACCTGCCGCAGAACACGCCGCACATGCCGGTGTTCATGCCCTGGTTATTCTTCGACTGGTTGCCTTTTGCAAAAGAGACCAGCGTCCGGCCCGAGGCGCTGGACGGCCTGACGCTGGCGCAGGCCTGCCTGCGCGACCGCGCCGGCCGCATCGATCCACTGCTGGCAGAATACCTAGGGGCCTGCTGCGCGGCGCCGTTCAGCTTCTACGATGTCGTGTCGGTGCGGCCGGGCAGCGGCTTCGTCGTGCGCGACATTTTCGACGGCACGGAGATCGATGTCTCCGAGCGCTCGGCCTCGACGCAGATGCAGACGGGCGACATCCTCTTCGCCAAGATCGCGCGGATGAAGGAGCTGGCCATGCTCGAAGGATTGTCCCCGGTATGCATCCCGCCGGACCGCCGCGAGCCGATCCTGTATTTGCGCCGGCGCATGAAAAGAAGCAAGAAGCCGATCACGCAGGACAGCCTGCGCGAATGGAACCTCGACCTGCTGTTCACCTATCACGAGATCGTCGAACCAATCCTGAATCCGCGCCTGCCGGAGCTGCAGAACACCGACGGCGATCCGCTCGTGCCGCATACGCTGATCTATGACATCGACTCGTCGCAGGCGGCCTTCGATGCACTGGCCGATCTGTGCATCGTGGCCGATCGCGAGGAGTTGCTGGAGGAGGCCCGGCGCGATCGCGAGGGCCGCCTCGCGGGCATCGCCTTCGACTGGCAGAAGGCCGGCAACGAAAAGCACAAATGCTGGAGCAACACGGTGATGGGCAAGATCGCCATCGACGGTGGACGCCTGACGGCCGAGGTGAATTCGGAAAACCGCGCCCTGCTGTTCCGCAAGCTCATGGAAGAGCGCCTGCCCGGCGCGCGCTACCGGACGACGTCGATCCAGTCGGTCGAGTCGATGCTGGCCGAGAGGAAGAGCCGAGCGCCGACCGCCGCCGAGCGCCAGGCAGAGGCCGAGCGGGCGGCGCTCAACGCCCAGCCCGAGGTCCAGGCGCTGCTGGCGGAAGAGCTGCGCCGCCACTACCGCGAATGGCCGGACATGAAGCTGCCGGGACTCGGCAACAAAACGCCGCGCCATGCGGTGAAAAGCCGCGACGGCCGCGAGCTGGTCGAGGGCATTCTGTTGCAGATGGAGCGCAATGCCGAAAACCTGCCGGGATTCGATCCGGCCATCGTGCAGGAACTGCGGCTGACGCTCGGGCTAACGCAGAAGCCGCTGCTGTAGGGTCGGCAGGAAAAGTCAGTCCCCGCAGCACGGCGGGACATCAGTCGTGCGCCAGTTCCTCGCGGATCACGCGCCGAATGTCGGCCTCGATGTGCCCGGCCTCGATCACCCGCCGCAGCGTGTCGTTGATGATGGTCTGGTAACCGCGCTCGCCCGCCAGGGCCTTGAAATGCTCGACGATGGGCGCGTCGAGCATGATGTTGATGCGCAACTTGCCGACGCGCGCCCGTGTCGCCGCCTGCCATTCGGCGCGGCTGGCCTCCTTGCCGCCGACACGAAAGCGCGCCTTGTCGAAATCTTTTTGCGCCAGCTTCGGCGCGTCGTCAGAAGTAGCCGGCATTTTGGTAGAAGAGGTCCGTTTCATCGCTGTCCGCCCTGCGCATGGAGATAATGCGGATTGTCTCGTCGGATTCGACATGTACGATCAGCACCACCAGGCAATCCAGAAGGCCGATGCCGATCATGCGCTGTTCGCCGTAGTCCTCCGCGCGGCTGTCCTCGATCAACACCATCGGGCCGGCAAACACCTCGGCGCCTGGGCGAAGTCCAAGCCGTGCTTCTTGAGGTTGGCCTGACGCTTGGCTTCGTCCCAGACATAGCGCATGAGGCTATTTATACATATTGAAATGTGTATGTCAATCCCGGCTGGAGCGAGGCGTATAATGCGCTGCTTCCGAGGAGCGCTGCGAGGCGCCGATTCCGCAACCGAATGCGTCGGCCCCCAGGCTCGGACAATTTTCAAACTGCGCTCACCTCAACCCGTGCCGGCACGGGATGGCAGGTGAGTGCGAAGCCCCTCCCCCATCCCCCCGGCTGCTTTGACAAGGAGCCAAGCATGAACGCAGTCATCCAACCCGCCGGCTTTACCGACTACAAGGTCGCCGACATCGCCCTCGCATCCTGGGGGCGCAAGGAAATCACCATCGCCGAAACCGAGATGCCCGGCCTGATGGCGGTGCGCGAGGAGTTCGCCGCCACCCAGCCGCTGCGCGGCGCGCGCATCGCCGGCAGCCTGCACATGACCATCCAGACGGCGGTGCTGATCGAGAGCCTGAAGGCGCTCGGCGCCGATGTGCGCTGGGCCTCCTGCAACATCTTCTCGACGCAGGACCACGCCGCCGCCGCGATCGCCGCCACCAACACGCCGGTGTTCGCCTACAAGGGCGAGAGCCTCGAAGAGTACTGGGACTACACCCACCGCATCTTCGAGTGGGCCGATGGCAAGGGCCCCAACATGATCCTCGACGACGGCGGCGATGCGACGCTGCTCTTGATCCTCGGCACGAAGGCCGAGGAGAACCCGTCGGTGATCGCCCACCCGACCAACGAAGAGGAAGTCTCGCTGTTCGCCGCGATCAAGAAGCGCATCGCCGCCCAGCCCGGCTGGTACGCGAAGATGCTGGCCGGCATCCAGGGCGTGACGGAAGAGACCACCACCGGCGTCAAGCGCCTCTACCAGATGGCGACCGAGGGCCGCCTGCCCTTCCCGGCCATCAACGTGAACGACTCGGTCACCAAGGCCAAGTTCGACAACCTCTACGGCTGCCGCGAATCGCTGGTGGACGGCATCAAGCGCGCCACCGACGTCATGATCGCCGGCAAGGTCGCCGTGGTGGCCGGCTACGGCGACGTCGGCAAGGGCTGCGCGCAAAGCCTGCGCGGCCTTGGCGCCACGGTGTGGGTGACGGAGATCGACCCGATCTGCGCCCTGCAGGCGGCGATGGAAGGCTACCGCGTCGTCACCATGGACGAGGCCGCCGCGCACGCCGACATCTTCGTCACCGCCACCGGCAACCTGCGCATCATCGGCCACGAGCACATGAAGGCGATGCGCAACAACGCCATCGTCTGCAACATCGGCCACTTCGATTCCGAGATCGACATCGCCTCGCTGCGCCAGTACACGTGGGACAACATCAAGCCGCAGGTCGACCATGTCATCTTTCCCGCAGTTGATGGCAAACCCGGCAAGCGCATCATCGTGCTGGCCGAAGGGCGGCTGGTGAACCTCGGCTGCGCCACCGGGCATCCCTCCTTCGTCATGAGCAACTCCTTCACCAACCAGGTGCTGGCGCAGATCGAGCTGTTCACCCGCGGCGGCCAGTACGGCAAGCAGGTGTATGTGCTGCCCAAGCACCTCGACGAAAAGGTGGCGCGCCTGCACCTGAAGAAGATCGGCGCCCACCTGACCGAGTTGTCCGACGAACAGGCGACCTACCTCAACCTGTCCAAAGACGGCCCGTACAAGCCGGATCATTACCGGTATTGACGCAGCGCCACGGCGGAACCATAATGGAACCATATTGGTTCCGCCGTGGAGGTCATCATCATGCCCAGCCTGTCGATCAAGGACGTGCCCGAACCCCTGTTGGAGGCGCTACGCCGCCGGGCGGCGCGCAACCACCGCTCGCTGCAAGGCGAGTTGATGGCGCTCATCGCCCAAGCGGTGGATGCGCCGGTGACGCAAGCGGCGGCACCCGGGCCGGCAATGCAGAAAACCATCGAGCAAGTCGCCGCCGAACACCGCATGCGCTGGCCCGAACCCTTCAAGGCCGGACCGCGCGCGGTGGATATCATCCGAGCAGAGCGGGATGCGCGATGAAGCAAGCGGTTTTCGTCGCCGAACCGCCGGCAAGCTATCGTCTGCGTCCGCCGCTGGTGGTCGACTGCAGCCTGCTGGCGGCGGTGCTCTTCGACGAACCGGAACGCGACGAAGCGCTCGACCGCATGTCCGGCTGCGAGCTCTTCGCGCCGCATCTGCTGGATTTCGAGATCGCCAGCGTGGCCCTGAAGAAGTCGCGCCAGGGCCTGGCCGAAGTGGCCGGCTGCGGGCTCGCCGACTACGGCACGCTGCCGCTGCAGCAGCGGCCCATCGATCTACAGGCGCAAGTCGCGCTCGCTCTGCGCTACAACCTGTCAACCTACGATGCGGCCTATCTGTGGCTCGCAGCCGACCTCAAGGCACCACTTGCCACACTGGACCGGCGCCTCGGCGAAGCTGCGCTGCGCCACCTGCAGTCGCTCGAATGAACCCCCATCGATGAAACCCGAAATCTCCTTCGAATTCTTTCCGCCGCAAACCGCCGAGGGCACGGAGAAGCTGCGCGCCACGCGGCGCCAGCTCGCCCAGTTGAAGCCGGCCTTCTTTTCCTGCACCTTCGGCGCCGGCGGCTCGACGCGCGACCGCACGCTGGAGACGGTGCTGGAAATCCAGGCCGAGGGCCTGCCGGCGGCGCCGCACCTGTCCTGCATCGGCTCGACGGGCGAGAACATCCGCGCCGTGCTCGAGCGCTACCAGGCGGCCGGCATCCGCCGCATCGTCGCCCTGCGCGGCGACCTGCCCTCGGGCATGGCCGATCCGGGCGAGTTCCGCTACGCCAACGAGCTGGTGGCATTCATCCGCGCCGAAACCGGCGACGGGTTCCACATCGAAGTGGCGGCCTACCCGGAGTACCACCCGCAGGCAAAGAGCCCGCGCGACGACCTGCTGAATTTCAAGCGCAAGGTGGACGCGGGAGCGGATTCGGCCATCACCCAGTACTTCTACAACGCCGACGCCTACGCGCATTTCGTCGATGCGGCGCAGGCGCTCGGCATCGCTGTGCCGATCGTGCCGGGCATCATGCCGATCGCCAGCTTCAGCAAGATCGCCCGCTTCTCGGACGCCTGCGGCACGGAGATTCCGCGCTGGATGCGGAAGAAATTCGAAAGCTTCGGCGACGATGCGGCGTCAGTGCGTTCCTTCGGCCTCGACGTGGTGACGGCGCTGTGCGAGCGCCTGCTCGCCAACGGTGCACCGGGCCTGCATTTCTACACCCTCAACCAGGCCGGCCTGACCTCGACCATCTGCCAGCGGCTGGGGCTGTAAAGTCAGTCCCCGCAGGACGGCGCCCCGATCAGCGCCTGCCGCCAAAGATAGAGCCGAGGACGCCGCGCACGATCTGCCGGCCCAGGTTCGAGCCGATGGCGCGGGCGGCGCTCGTGATCGCCGCCTCGGCGACCGTCTGACGGCTGCCGCGCGAACCGCCGCCGAGCAGATCGCCCAGCCCGCCGAGGAGGCCACCACCACTTCCATGCTGCTGCGGCTGCGTCGGCGGCGGCGACGACACGGCGGCCTCGGCCGCCTGCGCCGCGCGCGCCTTGAGCTTCTCGTAGGCCGATTCGCGGTCCACCATTTTTTCGTAGGCACCAGCCACCAGAGAGGTCTGTATGAGCTGGCGGCGCTGCGCTTCGGTGATGGGGCCGATCTGGCCCTGCGGCGGCACGACGAAGGCGCGCTGTACCACGCCCGGGCGGCCCTTCTCGTCGAGGCATGAAACCAGCGCCTCGCCGACGCCCAGTTCGGTGATGGCGGCGGCCTCGTCCAGGCCCGGGTTGTCGCGCATGGTCTCGGCGGCCGCCCTGACCGCCTTCTGGTCGCGCGCGGAGAAGGCGCGCAGCGCGTGCTGGACGCGGTTGCCGAGCTGGGAGAGCACCTTGTCCGGCACGTCGGCCGGGTTCTGCGTGACGAAGTAGACGCCGACGCCCTTGGAACGGATCAGCCGCACCACCTGCTCGATCTTGTCGACCAGCGCCGTCGGCGCATCGGTGAACAGCAGGTGCGCTTCGTCGAAGAAGAACACCAGCTTCGGCTTGTCGAGATCGCCCGCCTCGGGCAGGTTCTCGTACAGCTCGGAGAGCAGCCACAGGAGCAGGGTCGCGTACATCTTCGGCGCCTGCATCAGGCGGTCGGCCGAGAGGATGTTGATGATGCCGTGCCCGCGGTCGGTCTGGATCAGGTCGGCGATGTCGAGCATCGGCTCGCCGAAGAGCTTCTCGCCGCCCTGCGATTCGAGCGCCAGCAGGCCGCGCTGGATGGCGCCGATGGAGGCCGCCGAAACATTGCCGTACTCGGTGGTGAACTGCTTGGCGTTCTCGCCGACGAAGGCCAGCATCGCGCGCAGGTCCTTCAAGTCGAGCAGCAGCAGGCCGTTGTCGTCGGCGACCTTGAACACCAGGTTGAGCACGCCGCCCTGCGTCTCGTTGAGGTCGAGCATGCGGCCGAGCAGCAGCGGCCCCATGTCGGAGATGGTGGCGCGCACCGGATGGCCGGCCTCGCCGAACGGATCCCACAGGGTGACCGGGTAACCCTGGTGGGCGAAGCCCTCGAGCCTCAGCAGCGCCACCCGCTCGGCCACCTTGGCGTTGCCGCCGCCGGGCTGGGAGATGCCGGAGAGGTCGCCCTTGACGTCGGACATGAAGCAGGGCACGCCGATCGCGGAAAAGTGCTCCGCCAGCGTCTGCAGGGTGACGGTCTTGCCGGTGCCGGTGGCGCCGGTGACGAGGCCGTGGCGGTTGGCCATCTGCGGCAACAGGGCCAGTTCGAGGTCTGCGGATTTCGCAATGACAAGCGGCTCGGCCATCTGATGCCCCGTCGTGAGTGTAAAATCGCATTCTATCAGCGGCAATTT
>JADFDL010000066.1 GCA_018262875.1 Rhodocyclaceae bacterium
CGGTACTCGACGGCCGCGCGGCGGTATTCCGCGGTGAGGAAAGTACGCGCCTCGTCCTGCCGGCCGGCTTCCACCAGCCGGATGACCTCGTTCTGGCCGTCGATGAAGCGCGCCCGGCTTTGCAGGATCAGTTCGAACATCTCCTTGCCCTTCGGCTGGTTCAGCAGCGGCTTCAGCGTCTCCCAGGCCTTGCCGATGCTGACGCGGCTGGCGAGGACGCGCTCCTTGGCCGCCTGCTGGCCGTCCTTCGCCGCCACCAGGGTCATGTCGCGCGTGGCGATGCCGATTTCATTGACCCCGCCGAGACCTTCCTGCAGCAGGATCACTTTCTTCCACTTGTCCTTGGTGATGTCGTCGAGAGAGGCGTTCAGCTCGCCCAGGCGGCTGATGCCCAGCCAGGATACGGCGATGAGCAGCAGCACCACCAGGCCGAAGCCGAGGGCGAGGCGTTTGGCAACAGTCAGATTCTTCATGGTATTTCCTTTCCTCTCCGGTGGCTGACTCCCCGCAAGGCCAACGGAATCCCCGTGACGGCAGGCGGCGGCAGCCGCCTGCCGTTGGCCGGCATGGCGAGAAACGATGAAACGGGCTGCGACGAGGCCCTCGATCGAAGCGCTTGAACACAACAGTGAACGGCGCGCTAAACCATTCATGCTTCAACTATCGGCGGGGTTGGGGAAATCTTTAGGGCATATTTTCCGAAGCGGGAGGGTTTGCCTTCGGCCGGGACCTGAAAAACGCTTTTCTGTGGGAACGGCGTCCACGCCGCGATTGCGCCCCGCAGGAAGTACTCTTGGGGTGCGGCGCCGATTCGCGGCGTGGACGCCGCTCCCACAAGACAAGGTCGGCTGGTGTGTGGCGTTGTCCGCCGTGTTACGGGGACTGACTTTGGTTCAGGGGGGACGATCACCGGGGCGGCATCTGGCTGCCCAGGGTGAAGAAGAAGGTCGCGCCCTCGTCCGGCGCGGACTCCGCCCAGACGCGGCCGCCGTGCAGCGCAACAATGCGCCGCACCATGGCGAGGCCGATGCCGTTGCCCTCGAATTCCTGCGGCCCGTGCAGGCGCTGGAAGGCGCCGAACAGCTTGTCGGCGTATTTCATGTCGAAGCCGGCGCCGTTGTCGCGGACGAAGAACACGCGTTCGCCGCCGTCCTGGCCTGCCGCCTCGCGGCAGCCGAAGCCGATGCGCGCCGGATCGCGCTGCGCCGTGAATTTCCAGGCGTTGCCGAGCAGGTTTTCCAGCACGTCCTGCAGCAGGGTCTCATCGCCGTCCGCCAGCAGGCCTTCCTCGACCTCGGCCAGCACGTTCCTCGGCGGTCCGGCGACCGCCAGATCGTCGAGAATCGAGCGCACCATCGCGCTCAGATCGACCTGGCCAACCTTGATTTCGCTGCGCGTCACGCGCGACAGGTCAAGGATGTCGTCCATCAGGCTGCCCATGCGCACGCTGGCGCGCCGGATGCGCGCCATGTATTCGAGGGATTCCGTTTTCGTGCAGCTCGCGCAATTCTCGGCCATCAGGCTGGCAAAGCCGTTGAGGGCGCGCAGCGGCGCGCGCAGGTCGTGGGAGATCGAGTAGCTGAAGGACTCCAGTTCTCGGTTCGACTCGGCCAACTGCCGCGTGCGCTCGGCGACCCGCCGTTCCAGTTCGGCGCTGTAACCCTGAATCGTCGCTTCGGACTGCTTGCGTCCGCTGATGTCTTCCTTGACGACGACGAAATGCGTGATGCGCCCCGCCTCGTCCTTCAGCGGCGCGATGCTGGTGTCCTCCCAGAACAGTTCGCCGTTCTTTTTCCGGTTGAGCAGTTCGCCGTGCCATTCCCGGCCGGCGAGCAGTTGCAGCCACATTTCGGCATAGAGACTGTGCGGCATTGCCCCCGACTTCAGGATGCTGGGCTTGCGGCCGATGGCTTCTTCCGGCGCATAGCCGGTGGTTTCCGAGAACTTCGGATTGACATACTCGATCGTCCCGGTCGTGTCGGTGATCGCCACCGATACCGGGGCGTACTCGATCGTCAGGGAGAACTTGCGCAGTTCCTGCTGCCTTTTTTCAAGCTCCGCCGCGCCGGCGGCCATTTGCCGCAGGTCGCGCTCGATGGTGTCGGCCATCGTGTCGAAGGCCAGGGCAAGCTGGCCGATCTCGTCGAGGGAGCGAAAGCCGCTGCGCAGTTCGCGCCGCCCCTCGGTGAAGTCCCGGCTGACGGCAGCCAGCTTGCGCAAGGGATGGACGACGCGCATGCGCAGCGCCAGCAGCACTGCAATGAGGATGGTCAGGTCGAGCAGGCCCAGCCGCAACAGGGTCGCCATGAGGCGGCTGTCGGCTTCCTGCGCCTGCCGGGTGAGGGCAACCGCAGTGGCATCGGCCGTGTCGAGGAGTTTCGTGCCCTCCCGGTACATGCCGCCCAGGTGTTCGCCGACCTCCCGGCCCTGCGCCAGCCCCGTCAGCGCCAGCCGGGCATGCCGGCGCAGGCCGTCGCCCGACAGGCGCACCGATTCGATATTTTCCTTGAGGTTGTCCGGCAGGCTGCCGACTGCAATGCCCTGTGCGGTGCCGCCGGATTCCAGTGCGCGGATGGCTTCCTCCAGCCGGGCAAGGTTGGCCTCGACAGGGGCGCGCTCGCGCGTGAAGCCGCGTTCGATCCGCAGCGTGTCGAGCTGGATGCGCTGGCTCAGCCAGCGCAGGCTGCCGGTGACGTTGACAAGGGCGGCCATCCCCTGCCGGGTCGACAGGGTCGCCTCGACCGCCAGCCAGTTCGCCACCCCGGTCGCCGCCAGGATGGCAAACAACACGAAGAATTTCTTGCCGAGGGTCGGCCGCAGCAGGCGGCACAGCCAGACCCGGCCGACGCCGGCGGCATGCAACGTCGAACAATCCTCTACGTAACGATCCAGATTCATGTGCAAACCCCTCCGCGCGAACGCCAGGGTTCGCGACAGCATGATGGCCTGCTGTTTCGGGGCAGGAAAAAATAGACTTCCAGGAACCGCCGCGGCGCCGGGGCACAGTATCGTGGTGCCGCCGGTGCGCCGGTCAAGTGACGAGGCGGCCGCATTGGAACGCCGCCTCGCCGGCAATCATAGGTGCTGGGCCGGACGCTGGCAACTGCCTGCTTCCGCCATCGGCGGCACCAACCGTCTTCCGGATTTCCTTGAGTCAGGTACGAAACCCTCTCACAGCCTGGTTCAGGTCGCGGGAAAGCCGTTCCATCTGACTGGCCTGCCGATTCACCCCGCCCGCGGCCGAGGCGTTCTCGCCGACCATCCCGGCAATGCGCTCCACGTTCTCCGTGATGCCCCGGCTGGCAACGCCTTGCTCCTTGACGGAAGCCGTGATTTCCTCCATGCCGCCGCTGGTGCGGGAAACCGAACTGCTGGCTTCCGACAGGACGATCGCGACTGTTTCCATGTTTTCCTGGCCCGCCCTGAGGGATTCCCGCCCGCGCCGGATCGCGCTCTCGACGTCGACGGACTGGGCGCCCAGGGCATGCGTCACCCCATCGATCTGGGCGGCGGCCTGGGCCGACTTCTCGGCCAGTTTCCTGACCTCGTCGGCCACCACGGCAAAACCGCGGCCCTGCTCGCCGGCGCGGGCCGCCTCGATGGCGGCATTCAGGGCCAGCATGTTGGTCTGGTCGGCGATGTCCTTCACCTGGCGGGTCATTTCCGCAATGGAGCGGGTGTTTTCAATGAAGGCATCGACGTTGCGCTCGATGTCGGTCACCGCTTCCTCGATCAGGTCGATCTCGCCGATCAGGCTGGACAGGCTTTCGTTGCCTTCGGCGGTTTTGTCGCGGGCGGAGGCGGACAGTTCGCCGACTTCGCGGGCGTTGCCGGCCACGCGCAGAACGCCGGCGTTGACCTGTTCCACGGCAGTCACCACCGCGGCGGCCATTTCGCTTTCCACCTGTGCGCTTTCGCTGATGCGACGGGTCGCCTCGGTCACGCTGGCCGAGGCGTTCTCCAACTGGCCGGCGCTGTCCTGGACGCGGCGGATGACGCCGCCCAACGATTGCGCAACGGCATCGAAGGCTTCGCCGATCTCTCGATACTCGTCATCCGACCCGATGTCGATCCGGGCCGTAAAGTCGCCGGCTGCGATTTTCCTGCCGCCTTCGACAACCTTGCGCAGCGCGCCTCGCATGGCGACATAGGCCCCCAGTGTCAGGTAGCCCATCAGGGCGAGGCCGGCCAGCGCCACGATCGCGCGCGCAGCGCCGGCCGTCGTATTGAAAAACAGCCAGGCGACGACGATGCCGGCAACGATGCCGATGAGCGTGAATTTCGTCCCCAGGCGCAGACGCTCCATGAAAGCGACTGCCGGTCGCAATAAAAGATTCGTTTGCATGGCTCTTCATTTTTTTCAGTGATGGTTTTCCCGTCGCCCGATCCCGGCCCGGCGTCTACTCGGTACGATAGCCGAGACGGAAACCGCCCCAGTGGCGGCCCTGGACATAGATCGGCACCGACAGGTCATGCATGATCTCGCCGGTATCGCGCCGGTAGGTCTGCAGCAGATAGGGCTGTTCGTGGCTGCCGCATTTCTTGCCGACCGGGTCGTTGAAGATGCGCTTGGTGCGGTTGTTCACGAAGTCCACCTTCTCGTCGCCGGTGAGCGGCCTGGAGAAGCGCTTGTTGTGCGTCGGGAAATAGCCGTTGATGTCCACCGCGCCGGCATAGGCCGCCTCCTTGTGGCCGTCCAGCACCGGCTCCTGCACCGGCGGAAAGATATTGTCGGTGAGCGCATCGAACTTGCTGGAGTACTTCTGCGGCCTGGTGTTGGGAATCGGCACGTAATTGTGGTCGAACAGGTCGTCCAGCCTGATCTGCCCGGCCTTCACCGCCTCCTCCAGCGTGCGGCCGATGTCCTGCGCCGCCTTCTGCGCGACGGCCGGCATGCGGCCGTGAACTGCCATTGCCTGCTGGCCGCGCTCGCCCAGCTTGAAGACGTTGCCGACTTCCTTCAGGTTCAGCGCCAGCGACTCCAGTTGGCCCGCCTCGACCAGCGTGAGGCCGACGGCGGCGCCGTTGTCCTCCGCCATCTTCAGGATGTCCTGCACGTGACCGGTGATGTTCTGGCCGTTGCTGCTCTGCTGCTGGATGGCGCTGGCGATGGCCTCGACCTTCTCCATCGTCTCCTGGGCGCCGGAATTGATCTGCTGCAGCGACTCGGCCGCCTGGCGCGCGAGTTCGGCGCCGGAACGCGCCTGCGTGCTGCCCTGTTGGATGCTGGAAATGGCCGTCTGCGTCTCACTCTGGATGGCGCCGATCATGGCGCCGATTTCGCCGGTGGCGGCGGTGGTGCGCTCGGCAAGTTTCCTCACTTCGTCGGCCACCACGGCAAAGCCGCGGCCCTGCTCGCCGGCGCGCGCCGCCTCGATGGCCGCATTCAGCGCCAGCAGGTTGGTCTGGTCGGCAATGTCGTGGATGGTGCGCACGATGCCGGAGATGGCCTGCGAGCGCTCGCCCAGCGCCGCCACCACTTGCGCCGACTGCTCCACCGAGCGGGCGATGCGGTCGATCTCGGCCGAGGCGCGGTCGACGATGTCGGCGCCTTTCTTCGACAGCTCGCGCGCCGACTGGGCGTTGGCCGCCGTCAATTCGGCATTCTCCGCCACCTGGTTGATGCCGATGCTCATCTCTTCCATGGCATGCATGGCGGCCGCGGCCGCGCCGCGCTGCCGGTCGGAACCGCCGGCGACCTTTCTGGCTTCCGCGATCAGCGTTTCCGCGGCTGTCTCCACCTGCTTCGAGTTGAAGCAGACCTTGCCGATGATGCCCTGAAAACTTTCCATGAGGTCGTTGAAGGCCTTCGCCGCTTCCCTGGTCGCCGCGCTGCCGGCCAGCGGCGCCCGGCGCGACAGGTCGCCGTCGCCGCGGGTCGCCTGGATTGCGCGCCGCAGGTCGGAGAGCGGGTCCAGCAGCGTTCGCCGCAATACGACAAACGGAGCAAGGCACACCAGGAGGCCGGCGGCCGCATGATAGAAAGCCAGGCCCCAGCCCAGCGGAGTGCCGGACAAATAGGTTGCCAGCATTGCGCCCCCTGCGATGAGCAGGCCGAGCAGGATGAACCCAAACATGATGCGTGCCGTCGTGCCAGTGCGATTCATGACCGTACTCCTTTCCTGCGGAGGGAATCGAATCCGTGGCCCTTCCGCGTTGGTCTGTTGCAGTCCTCCGCCGCATGCGCCGGGACGGCAATCCGTCCGGTTTTTTTGCGGCTGTACAGGGATTATTACGGCCTGGAGTACGAGACCTTTAGGGGGTGGCCTATAACCTATGGAATACCCGGCCGGGGGCCCGATCAGGCAGCACGCCCGACCGCGCAGAGACGCGACATGAGCCGCACGCCAATCTCGGACAGCGGCGCCACCTCTTCTACCGCCCGCAGGGCCACCGCTTCGCGCGGCATGCCGTAGACGACGCAGGAGGCCTGGTCCTGGGCGAGGGTCCAGGCGCCGGCGCGCTTCATGGCCAGCATGCCCGCCGCGCCATCCTTGCCCATGCCGGTCAGGATGGCGCCGATGGCATGGCGGCCGGCGACGGCGGCGGCGGCATGGAACAGGACATCCACCGAGGGGCGATGGCGGTTCACCGGCTCGGCCTGGGACAGTTCAGTCTGGTAGCCGGCGCCGCTTTTCTTCAGCAGCAAATGGGAATGCCCGGGCGCCACGTAGGCGGTGCCCGGTTGCACGCGCTCGCCGTGCCCGGCTTCCTTGACGTGGATCCGGCACAGGCTGTCCAGCCGCTTGGCGAAGGATCCGGTGAACGACGGCGGCATGTGCTGGACGATGAGGATGCCCGGCGTGTTCTCCGGCAGTGCGGTCAGCACCGTCTTGAGCGCTTCGGTGCCGCCGGTGGACGCGCCGATCACGATCAGGTCCTCCGGCGCGGGCCGCCAGCCGGGACGGGCCTCAACCATCCTGGGCGACGCCGGCGCCGGGCGCTCGGCATCGGCGTTATTGCAGGGCGGTATCCGGCTCGCGCGGGCGCTGCGTATCTTGTCGCGCAGTTCGCCGGCAAAATCCGCGCTTGCCGAATGTGCGCCCGAAGCCGGCCGCAGCAAGTCTCCTTGCGAAGGCTTGGCGACGAAATCCACCGCACCCAGTTCCAGCGCCTTCAGGGTCTGCTCCGAACCGTGCCCGGTGAAGGCGGAGACCATCACCACCGGCATCGGCCGGAAGCGCATCAGCCGGCGCAGGAACTCGATGCCGTTCATCTTCGGCATTTCGACATCCAGGGTCAGCACATCCGGCGCCAGCGCCTTGATCATCTCGTGCGCGGCGATGGGATCGGCCGCCGTGCCGACGACGCGCATGTCGCCCGCGCCATTGACGATGTCGGTCAGCAGGCGCCGCATGAGCGGGGAGTCGTCGACGATGAGGACTTTCGTCCTGGCGCCCGCAGGCGCCCCGGCGGCAGCGGCCGGCGCGCTCATGGCGCAGCCTTGCCCGGCAGCGCTCTTCCCGGAGAAACGGATGACGGTGGTTCGCCGGCCGCAGCCGTCACATAGGTCGTCCTGCCGATGGAGCGAAACAGGTCCGTTGCGTGCAGAAAGCTTTCCGAATGGCCGGCCAGCAGCAGGCCGTCGGCGCGCAGCAGCGGCACGAACTTCTTCAGGATGCCGTACTGGGTCTGCTTGTCGAAATAGATCATCACGTTGCGGCAGAAGATGACATCGAGCGGCCCCTGCACCGGCCAGACGGCGTCGAGCAGATTGATGCGTTTGAAAGTGATCAGCCGTCGCAGTTCGGGCCGCACCTCCACACTGCTGTCCTGGGCGCCGGCGCCCTTGAGAAAATGACGGGAAAGCTGCTCCGGCGAAAGCCTGGCCACGCGCTCGGCCGGATAGATCCCGCGTTCTCCCTGCGTCAGCACGTTCGTGTCCAGGTCGCTGGCGATGATCGACACCGGCGGCGCCAGGCTGTTGAAGGCCTCCACCGCGGTCATGGCGATCGAGTAGGGTTCCTCGCCGGTCGACGCCGCGCTGCACCAGATCCTGATGGCGCGCTTTTCCGCAATCGACTTGAGATGCCGGGAGAGGATATCGAAATGATGGGCCTCGCGGAAAAAGGAGGTCAGATTGGTCGTCAGCGCGTTGATGAAGGACTCCCACTCCTGCGCGTCCCTGCGTTCGAGGCGCGCCAGGTACTGGGCGAAGCTGCGGTCGCCGCCGGCGCGCAGCCGCCGCGCCAGCCGGCTATACACCATGTCCTGCTTGG
>JADFDL010000067.1 GCA_018262875.1 Rhodocyclaceae bacterium
GGCGCTGGGGGCGGCGGACGACAACGGTCAGCACGGCTTGCAAAGGCTCGCCGCCGCCGGCGGGCCGGGCGAGTTCCTCACCCGCGTGCTGAGAAACGGCATCGACCAGGAGGCGGCGCGCGTCGAGCATGGCCTGACGCTGATGGCCTCGGCCGGCTCGGCGGCGCCCTATGTCGGGCTGTTCGGCACGGTGTGGGGCATCTACCACGCGCTGGTGCAGATCGGCATGAGCGGGCAGGGCACGCTGGACAAGGTGGCCGGCCCGGTCGGCGAGGCACTGATCATGACCGCGCTCGGCCTTGCCGTGGCGATCCCGGCGGTGCTCGCCTACAACGCCTTCAACCGGCGCAACCGCATCTGGCTGGCGAAGCTGGATGCCTTCGCCCACGACCTCTACGCGCTGATGACCGTCGGCGCCAAGAGCAACAGCTCGGCCGGCGAGGTGCGCCCGCGGCGCGCTGCCGCGGCGCGCTGAACGGAGGGGACGTCATGGCAATCGGAAGCTTCGACGGACGCGGCCAGCAGGCGCCGATGGCGGAAATCAACGTGGTGCCGCTGGTGGACGTGATGCTGGTGCTGCTGGTGATCTTCATCGTCACCGCGCCGCTGCTCACCCACTCGGTGAAGATCGACCTGCCGAAGGCCTCCAGCAGCCCGAACATCACGCGGCCCGAGCATGTCCAGCTCGGCATCCGCGAGGACGGCAGCCTGCACTGGAACGGCGCGGCGGTGGAGATGCAGGAACTCGAATCGCATTTCTCGGCGGCGGCGATGCAGCAGCCGCAGCCCGAGCTGCACATCCGCGCCGACCGGCTGGTGCCCTATGAGCGCGTCGCGCAGGTGATGAGCAAGGCCGCCAAGGCCGGGCTGGTGCGCATCGGCTTCGTCACCGATCCGTCGCAGCGCTAGCGCGGCGGTTCTCCACCAGGGAGTACACCGCGGGCACCACCACCAGCGTCAGCAGCGTCGAGGAGATCATGCCGCCGATGACGGCGATCGACAGCGGCTGGTTGGTCTCGGCGCCGGCGCCCAGGCCGAGCGCGGCCGGGAAGAGGGCGAGGATGATCGTCGCCGAGGTCATCAGCACCGGCCGCATGCGGATCGGGCAGGCGTTGCGCAGCGCCGCGTCGACGCCCAGCCCCTCCTCGCGCCGCTGATTGGTCAGGTCGACCAGCAGGATCGAGTTCTTCGCCACCAGGCCGATCAGCAGCACCAGGCCGATCATCGAGTAGATGTTGAGCGACTGGCCGAACAGCCAGAGCGCGGCGACGCCGCCGATGATGGCGAGCGGCTGCGCCAGCATGATGATGAGCGGCTGCAGGAAGGAGTTGAACTGGCTGGCGAGCACCATGTAGAGCAGCACCATCGCCAGCGAGAAGGCGAAGACCATGTTCTGCATGGTCTTGCCGAATTCCTCGGCCTGGCCGATGAACTTCACCTGATAGCCCGGCGGCAGCACTTCGCGCGCCGCTTCGCGCACCATGCCGACGGCGTCGCCGAGCGGGATGGTCGGCGAGGCGAAGAAGGTGGCGGCGTATTGCAGGTCGAAGCGGCCGATCACCGCCGGGCCGAGCTGCTCCCGGAAGCTCGCTACCGAATCCAGCCGCACCAGCTTGCCGTCCTTCGAGCGCAGGAAGATCTTCGACATGTCCGACGGCTGGGTGAATTCGCCCTCGCGGCCCTTGACGCGGATGTCGTAGCGGCTGCCGTCGCCGGGCTCGTCGTTGAACTTGGCGATATCGATGCCGCCGGTCAGCATGTTCACCGCCAGCGCCACGTCCTGCGAGCTGAGGTTGGCGGCGGCGATGCGCGTGCGGTCGGGCTGGAAGACGAGCTGGGGCAGGTCGAGCTGCAGGTCGGTGTCGAGGCGGCCGATGCCCGGCTCGGCGGCGAGCCTGCCCTGTAATTCCCTGGTGAGCCGGCCGACCTCCTGCAAGTTCTCGCCGGCCAGCACGAACTGCAGCGGCTCGCCGCGCTGGCCCTGTACCAGCGGATAGGGCGCGGCGAAGGCGCGCGCGCCGGGAATCGTCGCCAGTTCCTTGCGGATGAGCGGGATGATCTCCTGCTGCTTCACCGTGCGCTCTTCGCGCGGCGCCATGCGCACCACCACCGTGCCCTGATTCACCTGACCGGCGCTGCCGAGGCCGATGAGGGCGAACTCGGTGACGATTTCCTGGTGGCGGTTGAGGATTTCCTCGACCATTTTCAGCCGGGAATCCGTGTAGTCGATGCTCGAGCCGAGCGGCGTGCGCAGGTAGACGAGGAAGCGGCCCTCGTCCTGCTCCGGCGCGAAGCCCTTGCCGATGGTGGCGAAGGGCAGCCAGCTCGCCGCCACCGTGGCCAGCGTCAACGCCACCACCTTCCAGCGATGGCGCAGCGCCTTGTCGAGCAGTCCGCGGTAGAGCCGGTCGAGGCCTTCGAAGAGGCGGTCGAGGCGGTGGTAGAGGGCGCCGTGCTGCTTGTCCACGCGCAGGTAGCGCGAGCAGAGCATCGGCGTCAGCGTCAGCGAGACGAACAGCGAGACCAGCACGCCGAAGGTGACGACGACGGCGAAGGAGCGGAAGAACTGGCCGATGATGCCGCTCATGAAGATGACCGGTGCGAAAATCGACACCAGCGACAGCGTGGCGGCGATGACGGCGAAGACCACTTCCCGACTGCCGTTGATTGCTGCCGAGACCGGATCGGGGTCCAGTTCCTCGCGGTGGCGGAAGATGTTCTCCAGCACGACGATGGCGTCGTCCACCACCACGCCGATCAGGAGCAGCAGCGCCAGCATGGTGAGCGAGTTGAGCGTGAAGCCGAAGAAGTGGATGACGGCGATGGCGCCCATCAGCGAGACCGGGATGGCCAGCGAGATGATCAGCGTCGAGCGCACCGAGCGCAGGAAGAACCACACCACCAGCGCGGCCAGCAGCGTGCCTTCGACCAGGTGCTCCTTCAGCGAATTGACGATCTCCAGGATGAACACGGCATCGTTGGAGACGACGGTGATGCGCATGCCGGGCGGCAACTGAGGCCGGATCTCGTTGTCCAGGCGCGCCTTGATCCGTTCGACGGTCTCGACGGTGTTGGTGTTGGCGATCTTGACGATGCCGAGGCCGACGGTAATTTCGCCGTTGAAGCGCGCCAACTGGCGGTTGTCGGTCAGCCCGTCCTCCAGGTCGGCGATGTCCTTGAGGCGGATCGGCGATTTGTCCTTGTAGCCGACGATCATCTGCGCCAGGTCGTCGAGGCGGTGGAATTCCAGGTCGAGCTTGACCAGGCTCTCGGTGGTCTTGCCGACGACGAAGCCGCCGGCGAGCTGGATGTGCTCCCTGGCGAAGGCGTCGTTGATGTCCTGCGCCGTGACGCTGAAGGCGGCCATGCGGTCCGGCCGCAGATTGACGCGAAGGGTGCGGTCGCGGCGGCCGCCGAGGCGCACCTCGCCGACGCCGTCGATGGTCTCCAGCTTCTTCTTGACGACGTTGATGGCGTACTGGTTGAGCTGTTGCTGGGTGCGGTCGCCCTGCAGCGCCATCCAGAAGATCGGCTGGGCGTTGGTTTCCACCTTGGCCACCACAGGCGGATCGACGTCCTTGGGCAGGCGGCGCAGCACCTGGTTGACCTTGGCCTGCACTTCGTTGAAGGCGACGTCGATCTTCTTTTCCAGGCCGAAGGTGATGTTGATCGACGAAATGCCGGGCGAGGAGGTGGACTGGATGTGCTCGATGCCGGGCACGCTGTTCACCGAGGTCTCCAGCAGGTTGGTGATGCTGGCGTCGACGATGTCCGGGTTGGCGCCCCTCAGGGCCGTGGTGATGGAGACGACCGGGAATTCGATATAGGGTAGCCGGTCCATGCCGATGCGCTGGTAGCTGATGACGCCGAACAGCACCAGCACGCCGGACAGCATCCACGCCAGCACATGGCGCCGGATGGAGAGCTCGGGCAGGTTCATTTCTTCGCTTCGGCGGGCGCCTGGGCCGCAGCGACGCCGTGTTGCGGAGACTGACTTTCGGCCGGCTTGCCCTGCGGAGCGGCCTTGCCGCGCTCCTGCACGCTGACGCTGGCGTTGTTCGTGAGGAAACCGGCGCCGTCGAGCGCGACGGTGGCGCCGGCCGGCAGGCCCTTGACGATTTCCACCATGCCGCCGCGCTTGGCGCCGACTTCGACGACGACCTGAATGGCTTTGCCCTCCTGGATGGCGTAGACGACCTTGCCGGCCGGCCGCAGCACGACGCTCTGCTCCGGCACCTGCACGGCGTCTTCCCGCGCGGCGACCACTACGGCGGCGTTGACCGTGCCGCCGGGACGGAAGCCTTCGGTGTTGTCGATGTCGACGAGGACGTCGAGGGCGCGGTCGGACTCCGACACGCCGGGCTTGATCTCACTGACGACGCCCCTGAACGCGCTGCCCGGCCGTTGCGGCGAGGTGAGGATGACGGCCTGTCCTTTTTTCAGGCGTGGCGCGGCGGATTCGGGGAAGGGCAGGTGGGCGCGCAGCTTCTGGCTGGACACCAATTGGAACAGCGGATCGCCGACCTTGACGTAGTCGCCGGCCGAGACGATCTGGGTTTCCACCATGCCGCCGAAGGGCGCGAGAACGCGCGCCTTGCCCTGGTTGCGCCGGCTCAGGTCGCCGCGGGCGCCGGCGGCGGCGACCTGCTGGCGCAGCGCGTCGCGCTGGGCGCGGGCATCGTCCGCGGCATTCTGCGAGATGAAGCCCTTCTGCACCAGTTGCTGCTGCCGCTCGACGACGCGCTCCTGCTGCGTCAGCAGGGCCTCGGCGCGCATGCGGTCAGCCTCGTCGGCGCGGTGCTGGAGCGCAATGTCGGCGTCGTCGATGATCGCCAGCAGTTCGCCTTTACTGACGGCCTTGCCGGCGCCGGCCAGCACCTGGACGACCTTGCCGGCGACTTCGGCGCCGATCTTCGGGTCGATCAAGGCTTCCAGCGTGCCCAGCGTTTCTTCGGTGATTTCCATCGCGCCGGCCTTGGCCTGCGTGGTGGAAATCAGGGTCGGTGGCGGGCCGGAAGACTTCTTTTCTTCGGCTTTCTGGCAGGCGGCGAGCGCCAGGGCGGCGGCGAAAATGGCAAGTCGGCTATTCATGAGAGGGTGGGTGCGGGAGTGAATCCGATCAAGGCAAGACACGCTCGCCGGCGAAAAGTTGCTCGATCGTTTCGCGCTCGCGCACGACGAAGGCCTGGTCGCCATCGACGATCACCTCGGCGGCACGCGGCCGCGTGTTGTAGTTCGAACTCATCGCCATGCCGTAGGCGCCGGCCGACATGATGGAGAGGAGATCCCCCTCGGCGACCGCCAGCGCACGGGCGTGGCCGAGGAAGTCGCCCGACTCGCACACCGGGCCGACGACCTCGTACTCCGTCGTGTCACTGGCGCCCTGTCCCACCGGCAGGATGTCGTGCCAGGCATCGTAGAGCGCCGGCCGCATCAGGTCGTTCATGGCGGCGTCGACAATGGCGAAGTTTTTTTCCTCGCCGTGCTTGAGGTGCTCGATGCGCGTGAGCAGGATGCCGGCATTGCCGACGAGGGCGCGGCCCGGCTCGAACAGGATTTTTTCCTTGCGCCCGGCCAGTTTCGCCAGAATCGGGGCGAGATACCCGGCGACCGACGGCGGCGTTTCGTCGCGATAGCGGATGCCGATGCCGCCGCCCAGGTCGAGATGACGCAGGGCGATGCCTTCGGCCGCCAGCCGGTCGGTGAGGGTGAGTATCTTGTCGGCGGCCTCGGCGGCCGGCGCCGGGTCGAGCAATTGCGAGCCGATGTGGCAGGCGATGCCGGCGATGTCAACATGCGGCAGCGCGCGGGCGTGGCGGTACAGCGCCAGCGCTTCGCCGTAGGCGACGCCGAACTTGTTGCCGCGCAGGCCGGTGGAAATATAGGGGTGCGTCTTCGGGTCGACGTCGGGATTCACGCGCAGCGCGATCGACGCCCGTTTAACGACTTGGCCGGCGATGTCGTTGAGCCGTTCCAGTTCCGCGGCGGATTCGACGTTGAAGCAGAAGATGCCCATTGCCAGTGCCTGGCGCATCTCGTCGGCGCTCTTGCCGACGCCGGAAAACACCACCCTGGACGGATCGCCGCCGGCGGCAACGACGCGCGCCAGTTCGCCGCCGGAGACGATGTCGAAGCCGGCGCCGGCACGGGCGAACAGATTCAGGATGGCGAGGTTCGAGTTGGCCTTGACGGCATAGCAGACCAGCGCGTCGCGGCCGGCTAGGGCCTGACGAAATTCCTCCAGACGCGCCAGCAGGGCGGCACGCGAGTAAACATAGCAGGGCGTGCCGTGCGCCGCGGCAATCTGCGGCAAGGGCACGCCCTCGGCACAGAGCGTGCCGTCACGGTAGACGAAGAAGCTCATCGCGTTGTGGCGCTGCCGGCTTTGCTATCATCGGCAGGAGGTGTTGCAGCAGGCGATACAGCAGGCGAAGCGGCGGCCGGCCTGGGCGGCGGCACGAGCGAAGTCTTGGTGCCGCATGCCGCAAGCAGGGAAAGCGCGAGAAGGAGTGCGAAGGTACGCATGATGTCTGCCAAAATCATGATGTTAGCAGAAGGCTTGTAATGGAAGAAACCGAGTTCAACACCCTGGCCGAAACCACCCTGGCGAAGATCGAACAGGCGCTCGACGCCTGTGCCGCCGATATCGATTATGAACTGCTGCCCGGTGGCGTGCTGGAGCTGGAGTTCGGCGACGGCAGCAAGATCATCGTCAACCGCCATGTCGCTGCGCGCGAGATCTGGGTGGCGGCGCGTTCCGGCGGCTTTCATTTTCGCCGCGAGAACGACCGCTGGGTCGGCACCCGCGACGGCGCCGAACTCTTCGCGACGCTGGAGCGCCTGGCTTCGGAGCAGGCGGGCGAGCGCGTCCTGTTTTCTGTTTAGCCCGATACGTTCGGGGGCGGAATAGTCATTCTCTGGGGCGATTCCGGTTCGCTGCTTTCGGGTGGCGGCGGCGGCAGGCTTTCCTTGTAGATCAGCTCCGTCGCCTTGCTGGCGGCCTCGCCGGCGCCATCCGCCGGAATCCGGACGGTCACCAGCCCTTCAGGCGTTGCCATGAACGATTCGGGCACATTTTTCAGCGCCTTGTCCATGTAGCCGATCCAGATCGGCAGGGCGGCGGAGCCGCCCGTCTCGCCGTTGCCCAGTTTTTTCGGCTGGTCGAAGCCGATCCAGGCGACGCCCACCAGGGTCGGCTGATAGCCGCAGAACCAGGCATCGACAAAATCATTGGTGGTGCCGGTCTTGCCGGCCAGATCGCCGCGCTTCAACTGGAGCGCCCGCGTCGCCGTGCCGCGACGCACGACGTCGTGCATCATGCTGTCCATCAGGTAGGCATTGCGCGGGTCGATGACGCGCAGGTTCTCGTCGCCCGCCGTGACGGGCTGGGCTTCGGCGAGGACGTTGCCCTTGTCGTCGAGGATCTGCTTCACGATATAAGGCTGGATCCGATAGCCGCCGTTGGCGAAAACGGCATAGCCGGTCAATTGCTGCCAGGGCGTGACCGAGCCGGCGCCCAGCGCCATGGTCAGGTAGGGCGGGTGCTTGTCGGCGTCGAAACCAAAACGGGTGACGTAGTCCTGGGCGTATTGCGTGCCGATCGACTTGAGGATGCGGATGGACACCAGGTTCTTCGATTTCGCCAGGCCCGTGCGCAAGCTCATCGGGCCTTCGTATTTGCCGTCGTAATTTTTCGGCTCCCACGCCTGGCTGCCGGTTTCCGCGGCGGAGACGACCAGCGGCTCGTCCTGGATGACGCTGGCCGGGGTGAAGCCTTTTTCCAGCGAGGCGGAGTAGATGAAGGGTTTGAAGCTGGAACCCGGCTGGCGCCAGGCCTGGGTGACGTGGTTGAACTTGTTGCGGTTGAAATCGAAGCCCCCCACCAGGGCGCGGATGGCGCCATCGGCGGGACTGGCGGAGACGAAGGCGGCCTCGACCTCGGGTAGCTGCACGATCTGCCAGTTGCCCTTGTCGTCCTTCTGCACATAAACGAGGGCGCCGCGGCGGAGGCGCTTGTTGGCGGGCGCTTTGTCGTCGAGCATGCGCTGGGCGAATTTGAGCCCATCCCCTGAAACCTGCACGGTTTCGCCGCCGCGCCGATAGGCTTTCACCTGCTTCAGGCCGGCCTCGAGGACCACTGCGGCATGGATGTCGTCG